>JBHHUS010000100.1:0-3006 GCA_046861615.1 Fidelibacterota bacterium | reverse complement strand
TGATTGATGATCTACTAACCCTGTGTCGGGCGGATATCACTACAAAAAACCCGGATAAGGTCCATCAATACATGGGCAATTTCGAGCGTGTTGAGACCCGGATGCTGAATGTAAAGGAACGGGACGCCCTGCGAGCCTTCCAGTCCCCGGTACGCGGGGATGAAATCATGGAAATTTGCGGCATTGGCGAAGGAAAAATTGTTGGTGAAATTAAATCAGCAATTGAAGATGCTATCCTGGATGGCAAAATTGACAACACCCATGAGGCCGCTTTTGAATATTTCATGGAAATAAAGGATTTGTTTCTGAATAAATAACTTCCCATAGTGGAGCTCTGGACAACTAAATGAACTTATCTGGTGTCGGATATATCTAACCTGGAAACAGGATGTTCCTTAAATGGGTAAAGGAGTGTTTTAATCATGGCAGATTTAATCAATGTGTTGACTGCGCCTGCGGATACCTTCAAATCTCTGCTGGAACGCAACCACTGGCAGGAGGCTTTAAAGCCGATCCTGGTTTTAGTCATCCTTTCTTTTTTTACTTACTGGTTGTTGCAGGATTTGTATGCCGATGCCGGATGGGAACAGGCCTCCCAACGGATTGCAGACAGTACCCGGATTCCAGAGGACCAAAAAAATCAAGTTCTGGAAAAAACATACGATAGAATTTATAATCCTTCGACAGGTAATCTCGTTTTTACCTATACATTATCAGCTATTTCGTGGCCGATTCGGATCGGGTTTATGGCACTACTGGCCATGCTGCTGGGTAATCTCTTTTTTGGCGGCGGAATCCCTTACTCCCGGGTATTTTTAGCGACGGCTTTTGCCTACTGCGCTTCCATTATAGAATACCTGGTAAAAACACCCCTGCAATATTTTACTCAGAATGCACAGGTCTTTACCGGTTTGGGTTTACTTGACCTGGGAGAAAAAGGTTCCTTTATCAATACGTTTTTTGTGGGCATGGATCTTTTTTCATTCTGGCGGGTACTTCTGATTGCAATCGCAATGGGAATTTTATACAAGAAAAATACTAAGCATTTTCTCTATGTCCTCATCATCGTTTGGATACTACAATTACTGTTTTTCACGGGACTTGGAGCACTGCTTAGTTAATAACCGGAATCAAATATGAAAAACCTGCCAATTATTTCCAGTTTCTTAATTCTCATTTCAGTGATCAGCGCACAAAGTTACAGTTTAGAGGAGTGCATCGCCATTGCGCTTAAAAATAAGGAATCCCTGAGAGCATCAGCGCTGGATGTGGAATCGAGTCGCCTGGGGACAAGAAGCTCTTATAGTGTTATTTTACCTAGCCTTAGTTTTAATGGCTCCATGAATGAAACCCGGTTTCCTCCCCGTGCAGGTACCTTTAATCCTGGAACAGGTGATTTATTAAATAAGGTATCTAAATATTCCAGCTGGTCCAGCGGTATATCAATCTCCCAGACGATTTATGATGGGGGTAAATGGTGGAGCACAATTAACCAGGCACAGAATAGTTACCAGATTTCAAAGCAATTTGACCGGCAAGTGTTAATCAATATTGTCCGGGAAGTTCATCGGGCATTTTTCTCCCATTTGAAAGCTAAACAGTTGCTGGAGGTGGCGCAGTTGAATTTGAAATCGTCTCAACAACAATTGGAACTGGTCAAACATCAATTTGAATTGGGAGCTGTAAAAAAGACTGATTTACTGAAAGCAGAAGTTAATCTGGGGCAGGCCGAAGTGGAGGTTATCAACCAGGAAACCGCCTTGAAAACCAGCTATCAGGATTTAAAAAATGCTCTGGGTTTAATTGGTTCCGGATACGATTTTGAAATTGCCACCACTGGTCGCCCGCTGGAAATAACTCCTGGTTTGAAAGCGGCGACGGAAACGATGGAATCGAATAATCCCAGCCTGTTAGCCAAACGTTTTCAGATTGTTGGGGCTAAATTGAATAAGAAAATTACCAGCAGTGCCCGTATTCCCAGTTTAAGCGCCAGTTTGAACTATTCCGGCAATTCCAGTGAATACCAGAAACTGGTTAATAAGTGGAATGAGAATTGGCAATTAAGAACGGGTTTGACACTATCATTTCCCCTTTACACTGGTAATTCCCTTTCCACCCAGGTGCAACAGGCGACACTGGAAGTAAGCAAACAGAAGTCTGAATATTTAACTCAGCTTCAGGATTTGAAAGTCCAACTGAATAATCTGCTGGAAACACTGGACAATTTCCGCAAGATAATACCCATCAACGAGAAAGTGCAGTATTCAGCGGAAGAGGATTTAAAACTAGCTCAGGAGCGCTATTCCCTGGGTGCTGCCACCATTCTGGAAGTTTTGGATGCTCAAGTCTCGGTTCTTCGGGCAAAATCTTCGGTCATTACTACTAAGTACGATGCTAGGATTCAACAGGCGAATTTGAAGGCCTTGTTAGGGACTCTGGATACTGAATTACAATAATTTTTAGGAGCTAATCAATGGCGAAGAAAAGGTTTACCAAAAAGAAAAAATGGATTGTTATCGGCGCGGCAGCGATTTTATTACTGCTAATTATTGTTGGTAATGTTTTCCGGGATGATACCAAAGCGATTCCCGTGGAAACAGAAATTGTAAAACGTCAGGCAGTTGTTCACAAGGTTAATGCTAGTGGTCAGATACAGCCGGAAGTGGAAGTGAAAATCAGTGCTACTTCTTCAGCCTGGATTGATTCAATTACCGTTAAGGAGGGAGATTATGTTGCTAAGGGGCAGCATCTTATTTCCCTTGATCGGAAACAAATGCAGGCGGCGTTTGACCAGTCTCAGTCTTCAGTCAAATCTGCAGTGGCCCGATTAAAACAGGTGAATGCCCAGAAAGAGCGGATTGAATCTCTTTATAAACAGAAGTTGGTTTCCAAACAGGAATTGGAAGCGATTGAAGCTGATTATGAGCTGGCGGAAAGTTCCCTGGAACAGGCCAAAGCCAATTTAATTTCCCGGAAGGATGATCTTTCAAAAGCCAGAATTCTGGC
>JBHHUS010000046.1:0-12833 GCA_046861615.1 Fidelibacterota bacterium | reverse complement strand
TTCGATTCTCCCCGCCTCCACACCGTGGCTTTTGTTTATATCCTGAGATCGTTAAAAGATGGGAAACTGTATACCGGCCCTATCGTTGATCTGAGGGAAAGAACATTGGATTACAATCAAGGACGCACGCCGCTGATCAATTCTGAATAGCGTAATTGGTAACGAGAAGCGTATTAAGGTAGGTGTTCCAAGACGGTTTTCGCACCGTTGATCACGAATTGTACGGCGATTACCATTAGAATCAGTCCCATGATTCGTTGAATGATCCGCATACCCGTCTGGCCAATTTTTTTGGATAATTTATCGCCGCCCCTTAAGATAAAATAGACCGCCAACAGTACCACTACAATGGCTACAAACAATGTTCCATAGCTGGCTGGCCTGGGAATTTGACCTGATAGCAGCATCGCTGCAGTAATAGCACCGGGCCCTGTAATTAGGGGAATTCCAATGGGACTTACGGCAATTTCATCCTGATCCATGGATTCCTCCTGTTCCTTAGGCGTGGTTCGAGAACGGCCTACCTTGGCCTCCAGCATATTAAGTCCATTCCGGAAGAAAATAATGCCTCCCATAATTTGGAAAGCTTCAATCGTAATTCCATAAAATTTGAATATCAGGTGACCGATAGCCGCAAAAATCAGTAATGTTACTCCGGCGCTGATAACGCCTTTGCGTGCAATCAATTTACGCTGGGCCGGAGGGAAGCGCTCCGTCATTACAATGAAAATAGGTGTAATACCCAAGGGATTAATAAGTGTAAACAGAGTCGAAAGACAAAGGATAAAGAATTCTATTTCAGTATTAAAAAAGTTCATATTTACATGCGTTCCGGAGCTTGGATTCCAAGAACCTTTAAACCGTTAGCAAGAATAATACGGGTTGCTTTCACCAGTGCTAACCGGGCCCGGGATAAATCTTCGTCATCGCTGATAACCCGACATTCGGAGTAGAATTTATGAAACCGGGTTGCTGTTTCCTGTAAATAATTTGCTATTATTTGTGGTTCCAGGGAGTCCAGAACCTGTTCCATTATCATTGGAAACAACTCCAGCTTTTTTAATAACTCCAACTCAGCAGAATGTTTTAACAAAGCGCTATTGAAATTATCATCAGAATACCACGGAGTGGATTTGGCCCGTTTAATGATATTGCAGATTCGGGCATGGGCATATTGCAGATAATAGACGGGGTTTTTTTCTGACTGGTCACTAGCCAAATCCAGATCAAAATTCAGATGGGAATTCATCCCCCGCATAATAAAGAAGTAACGCACTACATCTCGGCCTACCTCCTTCACCAGTTCTTCCAGCGTCACAAAAGTGCCTTTCCGGGTGGACATTTTTACCTTCTCGCCTTTCCGGATTAAGGTGACAAATTGGTGAATCAGTACGCGAATATTTCCAATATTGTAGCCTAATACTTTTAAGGCTGCCAGAACATCAGGATAGGCATCTAAATGATCGGCACCGAAAATATCCACAATTAGATCATACCCCCGCTCCAGCTTATTTCGGTGGTAGGTAATATCAGGTAACCGATAGGTTGGTTCACCGCTTCCCTTAATCAAAACCCGATCCTGTGCCATCCCCAGGGCAGTGGTTTTAAACCAGCTGGCGCCATCTGCTTCGTAAACTAATCCTTTTGCTTTTAAGTCTTCAATTGTTTGTTGGGTTGCACCAGAATCATAAAATGTTTTTTCATTGGAGAAAATATCATGACTGATACCCAGGCGTTTTAAGGAAGTTGTGATTTTATTGAAGATATTCTTTTCAGCAGTCTCTAAAAATAAAGAGTTGCCAGGCTTCAGGTTGGTGCCATGTAAATTTTTTATTTTCCGGGCAATCTCACGAATATACTTACCCTGATAACCATCCTCTGGGAATTCTGTTTTCTGGTCAAGAATCTGAAAGTAACGTGCCTCCACCGATTTTGCCAGTAACCGCATCTGGCGGCCGGCATCGTTATAATAATACTCCCGTGTTACGTCATAGTTATGCCATTCCAGGATACTGGCTACGGTATCGCCTAAGACTGCCTGTCTTCCATGGCCGACTGTCAGCGGTCCGGTTGGATTGGCGCTGACAAATTCCACATTTGCTGTTTTACTATTTCCACTGGTTCCACGGCCAAATTCGGGATTTAATAGGATTTTATCCAGGACTTCATAATAGTAATCCGGAGTAAACCTGAAGTTGATGAAACCTGGCGCGGTGATCGAAATTTCTGCGACGTAGGCCAGGTTAAGTTTTATCCGGTTTTTTATTTCCCCGGCTAACTCCATTGGATTCCGGTTAGTCCGGTGTGCCAGTACTAACGCCAGGTTGGATGACAGATCCCCAAATTGAGGATTTTTAGGTGGTGAAAGTTGGATTTCGCCGGCCTGGAGATCCAGGGTTTGGAGAGCTTCAGTTAATGCTGTTTTCAGCTGGGGGATAATCATCAGCGACTTCTTTGATTAGAGCGTCGGCCCAGAGTTTTTCAATATTGTAATAATTCCGTTCTCTGGTGCGGAAAATATGAACAACTACATCAATGTAATCTAAAAGGACCCAATTTAAATGTTGATATCCTTCCAGGCGATAAGGTTTATGGTCGGTTCCTTTTCGGATAGCGTCACAAATTGCTTTTACCTGTACATCGGTATCGGCTGAGCAGATAACGAAAAAATCTGTAATGCTGGTTAATTCGCGAACATCGATTTCAAGAATCCGTTCTGCTTTTTTACTTAGTGCAAGTTGAATAATAGCATCAGCCAGCCGTAGGGAATCGGCTGAGGAGATAGATGGATTTACTGGCAATGCGGTATAGATCTTACACTAATAACTGTCAAAGGCGATGGAATGATAATCCTTTCCGATGATCAGAGTAATATCAGCATCCATTGAGGGGTCGATTTTTGTTAAAACCCGGTCGGGATCTTTAATATCAAATCCCAGGGCATTAGCCACAATTTTTAATCCCTCCACATTTTCATTCCGTTGGATCAAGATGGTTTTGGGGTAATCAAAATGGTCTGCATTGTCAGATCGAACCACATCTACACGTTTAGATCGTAAATATTCAGCAAATTTGGCCGCCAGACCCGGTTCGCCACAACCATTCAGGATTTCCACTTCTACATCGAGCAGCGGATTTTCATCATAGATTTCAGCAGCTAACTTGGGGGAATCGGGAAGTGACGGGAATTTGACTTCGATGGGAATTCCAGTTTGTGTCTGGCGTCCTGAGAAAGACAGAATAAAAGCGATTAAGAGCAGGGACATGAAAGCGATTCCGGCATTGAGAACCGATCCCTGGAGGTTTAATCGCAAACCCTTCCTTGATCTCTTTTTAGGAGTCGCGAACAGCGTTTTCTTTTTCCGGCGTTTTAGCTTGGGCACAGCTTCAGGGCGTTAAATAAAAACGGGAATAAGGTCGATAAAGTCCATAAGTTGGATAATTATTCAATGAGAAACTGAAATATAAATTTTCCCTTGGCTGGTATTCCAAACTGGCACCATAAAATACCTGCTCGCCCAGATTACGGTTATTGAAAAGGGGACTGTTACCATTGGGTTGTACCAGACTGAACTGTGTTTGAAGACGAAGATTGTTCTTCAACATGAAGTTCATTTGGTTAGTGTACATACCGACACTGAGGGATTGTCCCCCGGCATTAGACATGCTGATTGAAAATGATTGGTGCATATTAAACCGGCTGGGATCCAGAAAAGATTGACGTTGAGCGTACCCAAGCCCTTGATTATTTACCGGAATTCCCGGTGAAAAACGGTTTGATTTTAACTGGGCATTGCCCCAGCTGAACAGGAGGACCAGGATTAGTAATTCTTTTGGTAAGTGCTTCATTCTCAAGTCATAAACTACGATAAAATTACGATTAATGTTCCAGTGTATTTCATGTTTTCAATCCTGAAAACGTTCTTCAATAATACCGCCCCCCAGACACTCATCGTCACGGTAAAAAACAATGGACTGTCCGGGTGTTACGGCAAACTGTGGTGACTGGAACCGGACGCGACAGTTTTCTCTCTGTAATTCAATAATTTCGCAATGCTGATCTGACTGACGGTAGCGGATTTTGGCCTTTAGGTTATCCAGATTGTTGGGGATTGAACCTGAAATCCAATGTAGTTGACTGGCAGTAAGCGACTGGGAATAGAGGACAGGATTATCACGCCCCTGTACAACGATCAACTGATTATTTTCCTGATCCTTTTCGGCAACAAACCAGGGTGCTTCCAATGCTCCGTGGCCGCCACCAATACCGAGCCCTTTTCGTTGCCCTAAGGTGTAAAACATCAGACCATCATGTTGTCCACAAACGGTTCCTTCCTTGGTTACAATATATCCCGGTTTGGGGGAGAGGTATTTCATTAAAAAATTTTTAAAACTTTTTTGTTCGCCGATAAAACATACACCGGTGCTGTCTTTTTTCTGAGATGTTATCAAACCTGTTTCCTCAGCTAATTGTCGGACCTGAGATTTCTTCAGCTTACCCACCGGGAAGAGGCTCCTGGAAAGGGCGCTCTGAGTCAGTAAATACAGGAAGTAACTTTGGTCTTTTCCAGAATCCAAACCCTTCAAAAGATAATACCGGTCGTCCTTGAATTCAATTCGGGCGTAGTGACCAGTGGCGATTAAATCAGCTCCCAATTCCTTGGCGTAATCAAGAAACGCATTGAATTTAATTTCCTTGTTGCACAGGACATCCGGGTTCGGCGTGCGCCCGGCTTGATATTCATTCAAAAAATGTGTGAATACCCGGTCCCAGTATTCTCTGGTAAAGTTGACGCTCCGCAAGGGAAGATTCAACGTATTACAGACCGCTAATGCATCCTGGTAATCTTCCTCACTGGTACAGGGATCGTCCGGTCCCTCATCCCAGTTTTGCATGAATACACATTCCACTTCAAATCCTTTTTCCTGCAGCAATAAAGCAGCTACCGAACTATCCACGCCGCCGCTCATCCCGACAATCACCCGCTGTTTCATTCTGAAACCTGCCGGACAATCTCAGCAATCGTCTGTGCCAGAGTCTTTGCTTCTTGCATCGTATTCTCCCGCCCAAAGCTGATTCGCAGGGTTGATAAATTTAATTCATCAGAGATACCCATGGCTCTCAAAACAGGTGAAGGTTTTACTGTACCGGCGGAACAGGCAGAGCCGCTGGAAACAGCCATACCCCGGCGATCAAGATTTGCCAGAAGAATATCGCTGTGAATTGATGGAATTGAAATGCTTAAAACACCTGGTAAATGCCTGGTTTCATGACCGTTGAATTGAACTGTGGGGATGAGTGCTTTTAGCCGGTTAGCACAAACCTGCTCCAGATGGTTTAAATGTAACTGCCTGGTTGCTAGCCGCTTTAAAGCCAGTTCAGATGCCAGACCCAACCCGGCAATTGCTGGTGTATTTTCAGTTCCAGCCCGCAGACCATGTTCCTGCCCGCCGCCAATGATCAACGGGCGCAATCTTGTACCCTTTCGGGCGTACAGAAATCCAATTCCCTTGGGACCGTAGAATTTATGGCCGGAAAAACTCATATAATCGATTCCGAGTTCAGTGACATTAACCTCAATCTTTCCTAAAGCCTGGACGCCATCAGAATGAACCGGAATACTGTGAGAATGGGCAATTTGGACTATTTCAGGAATTGGCTGGATAGTCCCTACTTCATTATTCGCGAACATGATGGAAATCAGACCCGTTTCTTCCTGGATTGCTGATTCAAAATCCCGGAGCAGTACCTGACCGGTGGAATCTACCGGAAGGGAAGTATGCGAAACGCCAAACTCCTGTAACTGTTCCAGTGCGCGCAGAACCGAGGGGTGTTCGATTGCGGAAGTGATTACATGTCTTTTTTTAGATCTAATCAGATTCCAGAGTACCAGATTATTTGCTTCGGACCCGCCTCCGGTGAAGATAATTTCCGCTGGGGAAGCATGGATAGCAGTACTGGCCTGCCGCCGGGCCGCTTCAACCAAAGCTCTGGCTTTTCTGCCGGCTGAATGAATGCTGGAGGCGTTGGCAAAATGCTCCGCCGCGACCTTTTTTAGCAAGGTCAGGACCTCCGGATGGAGCGGAGTGGTAGCACAGTGATCAAAATAGTACATTTAGATTCTTTTTATAGAAGTATAATTACGAAGAAATCAGGCAGGGCCTAAAGATCGTTCCGTATCGCCGCGTACCGGATAGTGTTTTGAAGATTTTTTTTAAAGGGAGGATTCCGTTCTTCTAACCTTTGAATGGTTTTATCAATGTCGTATTCATAGCGGACAACATTCCATTCAAAGGAATCACCAATGGTTAAGAAAGCCACCGAACCCCGGGGGTCTTCATCAAAAGGCAACCCCGTGGCGCCTTGGCAAAGAATAGTCAGGTTCTCCCTGGATTCGTGCCTGGGGATGTGGACATGACCATGAATAAAGATATATCGGGATAATTCCGGATGGGCAGACGATACGTGGTTACGCCAGAGCAGAGCTTCTTCCATTGTTGGTGGCTGGTCGTCGCGTTGGTACCAAGCATGGGTAAATTCAACCAGCGTGGAATCTACTATTTCCCTGTGGGCAATATGCATTTTACTGATAAAATCAATTCCTGCCTTGCCGACCTGTTCAGCGGTCCAACCAATATTGGCAACGATTGCCTGGCAAATAGGATCATCAGGATCCATGCCCTCCAGAGAAGGCCGTTCCTGTTCCCACAGGCGTTCGATCAAATAACGGTCATGGTTACCGCGAATGAAAATGCAATCTTTTAGAGTTTTTAAAGTTAACAGTGTCTCTTCCGGATCAGACCCCAATGCGAAACAGTCTCCAAGACAGATAATCTGATCAATTGATTCCTGCTCCTGGATGATTGATAATGCTTTTTTTAACGACTCTACATTTGAATGTATATCCGTGATTATAGCAAAGGATTTCGTGCCCATAATATGAAAATATACCCAGTCCATGCAGGTTGGTGCAAGAAATTAACCGCTTGCAGTAGAAAATCTGACAGACGATGAATTGAAAACGAAATCTTCCTTGTGAGGAGAATACAAAGCCTTGTAAACTGATACCAGAAATGGGCAAGAATTCAGTTTTAATCATTGGTTCCATTGCTTTAGATACTATCGAGACGCCTGCCGGCGGCCGTGATAATGTTATTGGTGGTTCCACTACTTACGCCATGGTTGCTGCCTCCCGGGTTGCTCCCGTAAGTATTGTTGGTATTGTGGGTTCCGATTTCCCTGATGAAGGATGGGAACTTTACCGCCAATATGGGGCGGATCTGACTGATTTACAAACGGTGGTGGGTTCGACCTTCCGCTGGGGCGGGCGTTATCATCAAAACTGGGATGACCGGGATACGATATTTACTAATTTAGGGGTATTTGAGAATTTCACTCCCCGGCTTCATCCCGATAATCGTCAACATTCCCACGTATTGTTAGCGAATATTCATCCCTCAATTCAGTTGTCGATTATCGACCAAACATCAAGGTCGGAGATGGTTGTTGTTGATACAATGAATTTATGGATTGAAACTGAATTATCCAGCCTAAAGGTCGTTTTATCACGATCACAGGTGTTGTTGATCAATGAAACTGAAGCAATGATGTTAGCGGGGTCAAAAAGCATTAGCGATTCAGTACCTGAATTGTTAGATATGGGTCCTGACATTGTTGTCGTAAAAAGAGGCAGCCAGGGGGCGCTGGCATTCAGGGGAGATACAACTATTGAGATTGGATCATACCCAGTTGAAAAAGTAATTGATCCCACCGGTGCCGGAGATAGTTTTGGCGGTGGTTTTACCGCAGCGCTGGCTAATGGTGAACCATTAGAGGAAGCTTTGGTTGAAGGATCTGCTCTGGCTTCTTTGTGTGTGGAAGGATTCGGGACGGAATCATTGATTGCTTCAGAAGCAGCAGAAGTTGAGGGAAGAAAAGATTTTCTGCGACAGACGTTAAAATCTTGAATTGGGTAAAACCTGCCCCTAACTTTTGCCACAGTTTTCCTTAAAAATCTGAAGAGGAGATTATGTTTTTAAAGTCGAAACAAATGATTGTATTATTCACTTTTCTGGGGCTCGTTATTTGGGGCTGTGACAGCCAGGAATACACCTCAGCAAAATTATATATTCAGAATCAGGATTGGGATCGAGCGGAGGAGTTCCTTTTGAAAGCACTGGAGGTAGAACCGGACAATCCGGAAATACCGGTCCAGGTGGCTTACCATGTTTACGGTCGCAAGAAAGAATGGACAAAGATGAATGCTATGTTTGACCGGGCGCTGGAATTGGGTGCAGACAAGAAAATTCTTCAAGGACGGCCCACCCGGGAATATGTGGAAAAATTCCGCTCCATGTTCTGGGCTGACAGCTACAATGAAGGGGTGAAAATTTTTAATCACTACAACGTATCTGAGGATACAACGGATCTGCGGAAGGCTGCAGAAAGCTTTGAGATTACTAAAACAATTAATCAGAATGAAGGGCAAGCCTATATTATTTTGGCCACTTGTTACTCTAAGTTAAACGAAAATGATCGAGCACTGGAGAATGGCTTGAAAGCAGCTGAACTCCTGCCCGAGGATTTCCAGGCTAATCTAGCTTTGGGTCAGATACTGGCTCGGCAGAACCGAAATGAAGAAGCCTTAAAATACCTTTCCAAAGCGGTTGAAATCGATCCCAGTAATTCATTTGCCATTCGTATGTTAGCTACGACTTACTATGATTTAGGACAAATAGAAGAATCAATCACAACTTTTGAAAAAGCCATTGCCCGGGAAGAAGATAAGCAGATAAAAGCGGATTTGTATTTCAATCTGGGTGTTCTGAATATGCGCCTAGAGCGTTTTCAGGAAGCTGAAGACAGTTTCATGTCTGCTTTGGATTTAAATCCGGAAGATGTGGAGGCCCTGTTAGGGATGGCCCAAACGTTTGAGAATGCTGAAAAGTGGAGTCGGGCGGAGAAATTTTATCGGGAATTGATCACTTTACAACCGGATAATCCGGAACATTACCGTGGAATGGCGCGCGTCCTGGTAAAAAAGGGAAACCCGGATAAGGCGACTCGATATCTAGAAAGAGCGAAAAAATTAGGTGGTTGACACCGGGTGGTTAGCAACGTACTACTAATTATATAAAAGTGATAAAAAATCCCCGGATTTCCGGGGATTTTTTATCCCAGTCGTTGTCGTTTCCTTAAATATTCGTTTAACGCCAGGTCCAGAGGATAGTCAGTAATGAGAGGAACGTAGTCAATCCGTTGTTTTCGGCAGTGTTTACGATACTGCAATTGAAAATTTTCAAGCGCTGTTTGGTACGAGGAACGAATCAACCACGGTTCAGTGCTGATCATAAGTCCGCTTTCCAGATCTTTGAATCGGGTGCGATTCTGGAAATTGAAATCCAGTTCTGCACGGTCCAGGATATGAAATAGAATTATTTCCTGTTTATAATGACGGAAGTGGCGTAAACCCGAAATGACCTCATCGGGATTATCAAGCAGGTCCGAAATCAGAATTACTAATCCCCGTTTTTTAATGCGCTCTGCCATTTCATCTAAAACCGGCTGAATACGGGTATCACGGCCGGGAGAAATTGTATCCAGTTTTTGAAGGATTGTGTTCACATGGGTGGAGGTGGAGCGGGGAGGAATAAACTGCCGGATAGCATCATCGAATGTAACCAGACCGATACCGTCTCTCTGATTCAACATTAGATAAGCCAGGGCCGCCGTGAGATAACTACCATATTCCAGTTTACTTACTTTACCACTGGAGAAGGTCATGGAACGGCTTGTATCCAACAATATATAGGACCTTAGGTTTGTTTCTTCTTCAAATCGTTTGATATAATAGCGGTCTGTCTTCCCGAACAATTTCCAGTCGATATGTCTGGTTTCATCTCCGGGTCCATAGGCCCGGTGTTCGGCGAACTCCACGCTGAATCCGTGGTAGGGACTTTTATGTTGTCCGATTAAATACCCCTCTACTACCAACCGGGCCCGAAGAGCCATGTTGGCGAGACGTGCTACTGTTTCGGGATCGAGATACTTTCTTTTATCGACCAGTGTCATGCAGAGCGGTTGCCTTAACCGGGGAGATTGCTTTCCAGCAGTTTTAAAAGAATCTGGTCAACGGACATTCCCTCCGCTTCGGCATTGAAATTAGGTAGTACCCGATGTCTTAAAATCGGCAGGGTAAGGGACTTTATGTCTTCGATGTCGGGTGTGGGTCGACCCTCCAGAATTGCCTTGGCCTTGGCACCTAATACCAGGTACTGAGAAGCCCGGGGGCCGGCACCCCAGTCCACCCATTCCTGAATGAAGTCAGGAGCCTGAGTCGAATTTGGCCGTGTCAGGGCTACCAGATCGACAGCAAATTCAACAACATTTTCAGCCACCGGCACGCGCCGCACTAATTCCTGGTAAGCCAGAATTTCTTCCCGGGAGATGACTTTTGAGAGGGTCACATCTGCTGGTTGAGTAGTAGCCTGAACAATATTTATTTCCTCATCCCGATTCGGGTATTCAATATGAACGTTAAACATGAAGCGGTCCAGCTGTGCTTCCGGCAGGGGATAGGTTCCCTCCTGTTCAATTGGATTCTGAGTTGCCAGAACGAAAAAGGGTTCTTCCAGGGTAAAGGTATTGCCGGCAGCGGTGACCCGGTGTTCCTGCATGGCCTCCAGTAGTGCTGCCTGGGTTTTAGGGGGCGTCCGGTTAATTTCATCTGCCAGAATAATATTCCCGAATATGGGACCGTGGAAGAAGCGGAATTCCCGTTTCCCGGAGGTATGATCCTCTTCAATAACTTCGGTACCGGTGATATCACTGGGCATCAGATCGGGAGTGAATTGAATCCGACTGAATTTTAAATCCAGTAAGTCAGCCATGGATTTGATCATGAGTGTTTTGGCCAAGCCCGGCACGCCCACAATCAACGTATGCCCCCGGCATAATAAAGCGATCACTATGTGATCCAGGATATCCTGTTGACCAATGATTACTTTTCCGATTTCATCAAAAAATCTGGTCTTCATATCCGCTAATTGATCTAATAATTCCAGGTCGGTTTTATTTTTCATTCTTAATTCCATATAATTTTTTTAAAAGAGAATAAACAACTGCAAACTTACGTGTTGCCCTCGGTTGAATCAAAGAGAATGTCTTGCGCTGCCAGCCGTGAAGATGGAAATTCAATCCTATGTTCGAACCAGTAGATGTAAAAAAGGATTCGTTAATTACCCTGCCGTTGGAGCGGTTGGGGCAGTTGTTGGATTCAATCAAGGAACCATCTTATCGTGCCCGCCAGATTAAACACTGGGTATTCCACCATTCGATTGCCCGCTTTGAAGAAATGCGCAATATTCCGGGAAATGTGCGGGAGCTGCTTGCTGAACGAACCATAATCCACCCGCTGAAATTAGTGCATATTACTGGTTCTGAGCAGTCCCGTACGCGTAAAGTTCTATTTGAGTTGCAAACCGGAGAACAAATTGAAACGGTTTTAATACACGAGCGGAGACGGACAACTATTTGCGTTTCCAGTCAGGTAGGATGTGCCCTGGACTGTAAATTCTGTGCCACTGCTAAGATGGGGTTTTTGAAAAACCTGGATACGGCTGAGATTGTTGACCAGGTATTACAGGTACAATCCCTAGTCTCTTCCAGAATTACCAATGTTGTTTTCATGGGTATGGGTGAACCCTTTTTAAATTATGACCGGGTAATTGCTGCCGCTAAGATATTGAGCGATAGGAATGGTTTCGGTTTGGGTGCTCGCCGAATTACCATTTCCACGGCCGGTATAATCCCGGGAATTCGCCGATTTGTTGAAGATGGTTTACGGTTTAAATTAGCGATTAGTCTAAATGCTGGAACACAGAACCAACGTGAAAAAATTATGCCGATTGCTACAACTTACGCTATAACTGATTTGATAAAAGCCGCCCATTTTTATCACCAACATTCTCACCAGTTAACTACCTTTGAATATGTTCTGTTGAGGAATGTAAATGACAGTTTTACAGATAGCGTGAAATTGAAGAATCTGATTGGCCGGCTGCCATGTAAATTGAACTTGATTCCCTATAATGAGATCGGAAATAAATTCCGCCGACCCTCGGAAGAGCGTTTAAACACTTTTTTAAAAGGGCTTAAAGATGCCCCGTTTCCTGTAACCGTTCGACGGAGTAAAGGAGACGATATTAAAGCCGGTTGCGGTCAACTGGTCGTTAAAAAGGTTTGCCGTGCAGGCACCTGAACGACAATCCATACTATCTCTTCCGGAAATGGTGGAGTTTATCCATGATCAAACTGGTTTTGCAGGGCGCCTGGCAGTTATTCTGGGCTCTGGGCTGGGTAAGTTCGGTGATCTGTTGACTGATCCTGCCATTATCTCCTATAAATATATCCCGTTTTATCCTGAAACAAAAGTTGAGGGTCATGCCGGGGAATTTGTATTCGGAAATCTGGATGGGGTCGAACTGGTGGTTGCCAAAGGACGCTTTCACTTTTATGAAGGGTACGATTTTCAAACGGTCACACTCCCGATCCGGTTATTCCATAAGCTGGGAGTTTCCCACGTGATTATAACCAATGCCGCCGGTTCCATGAATAAAGCGCTGCCGCCGGGAAGTTTAATGATTATGAATGGACATCTGGACTGTACATTTCGTCATTCCGTTGAAGATCCACGGTTGTACACTGGTAAGCCCTATTATGATCCTCAATTTATTGCCTTGGCGGAAAAAGCTGCCGGGAAACTGGGTGTTTTTATTTCACCGGGCGTCTATTGCTGGTCCCTGGGTCCGGCTTATGAAACACCGGCTGAAAT
>JBHHUS010000099.1:0-3043 GCA_046861615.1 Fidelibacterota bacterium | reverse complement strand
CCGTCACCATAGTGCGCAACATTTCTTTGGCATGGCCGCATTTACTGCAGCCGGGTGATGAAAAAACTTCAACTTTAATGGTCATGATGGTACACCTCATTTAGTTCGCCGGACATTCAAGTATCCGTAATGAAAATTCCTAGGTAGCGCAACAGCTTAATTCTTTCACATCCTTACCGAAGGTAATGGCCGCCAGTTTAATCCCTTCCGACAGGGTCAGGTAGGGATGGAACATACCCACCAGCTCTTTGACCGTGATTCCATATTTGATCGCCAGACTGACTTCCATGATTAGCTCCGAACCTTCCGGAGCCAGAATCCGGGCGCCGAGGAGTTTATCCGAGTCCCGGTTACGAATCAGTTTAATGAATCCCCGCGTATCCCGGGCGGCAATGGCCCGGGGAACCTGATCCAGATCGACGGTGGAGCTCTCCGCATCGATCCCCTGGGCCCGGGCCTGGACTTCATCCAGCCCCACACCCGTCACCTGGGGATCGGTGAAAATGACCCACGGTAATACGGCGTAGTCGGTCTTGGTTACTTCGCCTATCAGGGCATTGCGGGTTGCCAGTTTGCCTTCGTAGGCGGCAGTGTAAACAAACATATTTTCACCTAAAACATCCCCGGCGGCATAAATGGTGGGTACGGAGGTCTGTAGGGTTTCATCGGCCATAATGGACCCGTTTTGCCTCAGCTCAACTTCAACTTCTTCCAATCCCATTTGATTGGTATTGGGTGTCCGGCCGGTGGCGACAATCAGTTTTTCCGCTTTAAAGGTTTTTAACTCGCCGCCAACTTTAGACGCGACGCTTACCTGACCATCCTGTTCATACACCCTGACAAAAGCATTACCGGTCACGACCTCCAGCCCTTCTTCGCGCAGGTACCGGGTAAGTCCAGCGGTCAGATCTTCTGTTTCCGTGGGCAGAATCCGTTCCGAACGCTGTAGAATCGTGACCCTGCTTCCCAGGCGGGAAAAGAGTTGACCGATTTCCAAGGCAATATAACGACCCCCCAGAACGAGGATTGATTCGGGCAATTTTTCCAGCTTAAAGGCACCTTCATTGGTTAAATAGGGTACTTTTTCCAATCCCTCAATGTCAGGGATGTGGGGACGGGCGCCGGTGGCGATGAGGATCCGGTCTCCTTCCAGCGTCTGACCATTAACTTCCACCGTAGCTGGCGAAAGCACTTTAGCCCGGCCCTGAATCAACTGGAAGTCGTCCATGTCCTTCACAATATCGACGTATTTATGCTGCCGCAGGTCCTGAACCAGGGTCCGTTTCTGATTCATTACCGCTTTAAAGTCACTGACGGAGCCCTTGGTCTCGATTCCGGGAAAAGGATTTTGCTGAGAGCGGTGTAACGCCTCCGCCGCCCGGATCAGATTCTTGGAAGGTACGCAGCCCACATTCACACAGGTCCCGCCGATGGGCAGACCGTCGTTGATCATTGTTACCCGCGCGCCCTGTTCCCGGGCTTCAAGGGTGGCGGCAAAAGCCGCGGAACCGCCGCCAATAATAATCAGGTGTTTTTCCGTTCCATTGTTATTAACGTTTTCTTCCCGGGTGTCAGTGACCCGGTACTGTCCGGTGCCGTTGATTTTTACGGTGATTGTTTGCAGGGAAATTTTTTCAGCGTCAAACTTCACCTTTGCGGAATGGTCTGGATAGCTGACCTGCTTTTCCACGATTCCGTCCATAGTTAATAGTTTACTAACCGAAGTGGCACAGTGGTCGCAGGTCATGCCTTTAATATCCATGGTAGTTGTTTTTATTGTCATATCTTGCTCAATTCATTCTTTTTAGTGGACCGTGGATTCAAATCCGGCATTCCGGGTAGCCTCCAGCAGGTCCCTGGTGGAAATTTTAGTGGGATCGTACTTCACCACCGCATTCTTCTGCTCAAAGCTGGCGGCGGCCTCAATCACACCGTCCACCTTCATCAGACTTTTCTGAATGGTTACCGGGCAGGCGGAACAGGTCATTCCCGGTACGTCCAGGACTACTTCCCGCACCTCAGTATTGATTTCAATCGGTTTCTGACTTTCGGTAAATACCATCGGTGTCACATAAGGCACGGCCAGCAGTACGCCGACAAACGCGGTGACAACCCATAAAGCGATTTTATTAATTTTATCGGCCTTGGGATTGGCACAGTAAGAACCCGGCTCACAGTCTTCCGCTTTGGGTTTACTGTAAATTTTGTAAAAGGCATAGCCCAGGAAAATCAACGTCAGTCCCATAAAATAGGGCCGGAAGGGTTCAAAGGCCGTCAGGCTGCCCACCCAGGCGCCGCCGATGCCCAGACCTAACAGTACCAGGGGACCAACGCAGCAGACGGAGGCGGCAACAGCCGCCAGAACGGCGCCGATGAGGCCTTTTCGGGGGGCTTTGGTTGGTTCAGTTTCAGAATTCATTTTCACTCCAATTTCCTGATTTAATAATTGTTTCTACTCATTTGATGGGTTGTACTAAAGTACAGGGTTACAAACTATTTTAATTATTTTTTTCAAAGGCATCCAAGATCGGGCATTCCTGGGTGGGGCCAACGCCCTCGCAACTGGCTACCAGGACGGTTAAAGCGTTCCTGATCTGCTTCAATTCCCGGATTTTTTCTTCGATCACCTGAATTTTAAGCTCCGCCCGCTGTCGGACATCATCACAGGTGCAATCGGGGTCCACCCGCAAATGGAGCAAATCCTTGATTTCTTTCAGCGAAAAACCGTGCTTCTTGGCCATTTGAATAAACCGCAGCCGCTTTAAATCCTCCTCCGAGTAACTCCGGTAGCCGGAGGGCAGACGGGTGGGTTTAGGCAGAATGCCCTTCCGTTCATAAAAACGTATCGTTTCCAGATTCACATCGGCCCTTTCAGCCAGGGTTCCAATGGTAAAACCATTCATGTTATACTCCTTTCAATTGGTTAATATACTACCCTGTACTTTGCTACAGGGCAAGGATTATTTTCAGTGACAACCAACGCTTGTATGAGACTAAAATTATCGTTACCGAGCAGCAAATCATGCTCGGATAGAAAATGAGT
>JBHHUS010000045.1:0-13276 GCA_046861615.1 Fidelibacterota bacterium | reverse complement strand
AAATATTTCCGTTCCAATCGTTCCAGGGAAAGGCGCATGGGTGTGAGCGGATTCTTTATTTCATGGGCCATAATGCGGGCCAGGTCCCGCCAGGCGGATTCCTTTTCTGCCTGAATCAATTTATTACGGTTGGACTCCAGTTCCCGGATCATAGAATTAAAGGAAACAATCAAATCATTCAGTGGCGAGAAAGGGCTTGGTTGAACCTGAATGCTCCAGTTGCCTTTAGAGAGTTCATCAGTAGCCGCCTGAAGCCGGTTCAATGGTCTGGTGATTAAACTGAAGCTGAAGAAAAAGAAGATTACTACCGCCAGTGTCAGGAAAACAAAGATGAACTTGGAATACAGCGCAATTTCTTTCTTGAAAATATCCCGAGCAATACTGTTTTGCTGCTGGGTGGCGGCCATCACTTCCACGTCCTGTTTAAACTGCTCCCGCTCCCGGGGCTCCAACCGTGATTCATAGGTCTGGTACAAGCGATTAAAATCCTGCTCCGAATTCAGAGACTCTACTGCTTTGGAAAAACTTTCAAAGCTGTCCAGAAAATAATTCCGTAGAAAGAAAACGGAGTTGAACAACAGAAATAAGACCAGTATGATGATCTGACTGCGAAAGGAGGGTAACCACAATCTCATTGAGTAAATAACTCCTGAGTGAAGGGGGTGGATTGAACCACGGGTTTCAGGCTGTTCCAGTAAAACATCAGATTTAAGGGTTCCTCCATTCCCTGAAGTTTGATTTTATCCATCTTAGCCTCCAGGCGCAGGTAATAGGTCCGGTCTTTTTTCAATTGATCAACGGTGATGGCCCGATATCCCTCGATTTCAACCAGGAATTCCTTGGCCTGTTCCAGATTCAAATTGGGGTAACGGGTTTCGGTTTCAGTGAGGTAAACGTCGAAAACATCATCCAGAACACTGTAGCTGATGGAATGGTAAAAAGTAGTGTCCTTGACAGATTTATTATTACCGGCCTGAACCAGCTCGACCCGGAAATATATTTTTATTTCTTTCCCGGAACGGAAGACCTGATCCAGTTCATCCGAAAAACAGTTCTCCAGATGGGTGGAGAGCACTAACTGTTGTCCTTTAATGGATAGTAGGAGGTCAGTGAAGCTGGCATTGGTTCCCGGGATGGTAGAATAAAACAGGGATCCGATTGAAATAACGGCAGTGACAATTTTCCTGGACAGGACTGAGAAAATTGAGGGCTCCATGAAGAAAGTTACTAACGAATCAGCTTCTTTGAATAGGAAATCGGTTGAAAAAAAACAGGCCTGAACCCTTACGGATCCAGGCCTGTGGTGGTACTCAGGATTTAGTTACCAAACCAGAACCCTATCGAATAGGAGAGATTATTGGGTAGAGCCGGGGAAGACTGTCCTGATGCCGGTGTTACGGTGAATCCGAACATATCGTCGGACCAGTCCGTGTTGGAAGCATAGGTACCGAAATAGCCGACAGAAGCGTGAACACCAAACCAATTCTTGATCCGCACCAGTAAGCCGATAGATGGTTGGTAAACGAAGAAATCCTTATTGTAAGTGGATGAGTAGGTACTCGCGGAGTTTATTTCGTTATTCCAGGATAAATTCCCGTCAGTCTGTTTCACCTGGAGGGACATGGAACCGCCTCCCAGGAGTAAACCCACATCCATTATGAACCGGTTAGAGAATACCGGGTATTTTTTCGTTAAGGTTACACCACCGAACCCCCAGCCGAGTTTGTATTTCCGGTATCCCAGCAGATTTCCATCGTTGTCCTTAACTTGAATCTGCTGACTGCTTTCCATCCCACCGCCCATACCGCCGATGAAAAAGCCGTTACCGATATTGCCCATACCACCCCCACCAATAATGACGGCAGAACCGGACTTCAGTGTGTTAAAACCATTCAGTTGCAGAAATTTGTTGATACCGGCAAAATTATAGTCAATTATGACAACTTCCGGACCGCCACCACCATAGCCCGGTGAAAGTTTCTTTTGTTTAAAAATTGGTTTTCCTTCCCTGGTTACTTCCAATTTTTCCGGGGCAAACACCAGGGTCGTGTGCTTGATTTTTTCATTCCGGAAGAAAGTGATGTCCACCGAATCGCCCACCATCTTGCTGTCCCGCAGATTCAAAAGCTGGTTTTCATACAGAACTTTTTCGCCGTCAAATTTCATGATAATGTCGTCTTTTAATAAACCGGCCCGCTCGGCATTCCCGCCTCTCACCAGACCAGTAATCAGAACACCGTAATTTTCGGGATAATGCCGCTTGTAGGCTTCTTCAAAATCCAGGTTGTCAATAAACAGACCCAGCTTGACCCGGTACTTTTTTTTCTCTTGGACCTGTATCAATTCGGTTGTCACCCGGTCTACCGTTTCTTGCATTTGTTCCTGGGTCAGGGACAGGTCGCCCTTGGCGCTTTCCAACTGTTCCTGGACTTCTTTCAGTTGGGTCTGGACGTCGGTGGTATCCTGGGCCAGACCAATAGTCGGTACCAGCAGTAAGGCCGTCATTAAGACCAGCGCTGTCTTTAGCATGCTTGGGTTTTTCATTGTTGTAACTCCATTCCGTTGTTGGTTGAATTCTGGTTGTGGATATAATTAGTCAAGCCGGTTTAAATAATTGCCAGCATCCAGATCGGGCTGAATACCAGTGTCAGGGTTAAACCAGTGACGATCCAACTGTTATTGAGTCGGCTGGTATCCCCGTTGTGTTTTTGTATGATTGTAATCATTGTTTTGCCTCCGTTGAATTTCATAGCTTGCCCTTTAGAGCGCAAATGGCGTGCCAAAGATTTTATAATCAGGTTAAACTAAGTAATATCAAGAGATAAGAAATAAATACTTGCTACCGGAGTGGGGTGAAAAATATCAAAAGAATATGGGCATCAGATAAAAATGATATGACACCTGTGCAGAGTTTGTTGGTTCTCTGGTATTTGTTACTTAGTAATGAACGTTGCCGGATCCTGTTGAAAGCTTTTTAGGAGCGCTAATTAATTCCAGTTTGGTTTAATTTGAATCGAGATATTTAAAACCTGAAATCAGGAGTGACCCATGGAAGGGAAAACAGCAGGCTATATTTTTCTGGGGATTTGTGTTATCCTGGCGATCCTGTTAATGATCGGGATGGTGACGCCGGTGATCAGCGGTAGTATTTTCGCCCTGGCGTTGGTTTTCCTGGGGGTACTGTCCAACGGTTTCGCCCGCCACCGGGATCGTTAGTCTGATAATCTTTTATTCAGTTAATCTGGCTCAAATCCAGCAATTCCGGACGGTCCGGCGTTGCTGCTTCCATCTCCGGGTGTTTCCGCTGGGCCCGTTTCAGGACCCGCTGTTCAAAGGTCAGGTACAACACCGGTATTAAAAATAGTGTTAAAAAAGTGGAGACGCTTAATCCACCAATGACGGCCCGGGCCATGGGGGACCAGATTTCCGCTCCTGAACCCAATTCCAACGCCAGGGGTAACATGGAAAGAATGGTCGTTAAAGCAGTCATTAGGATCGGCCTCAGTCGGCGACGGCCACCGGTGAGAACTGCCGGCCAGAGCTCCTGCCCCTGTTTTTCCCGTAACTGGTTAATGTAATCCACTAGGACGATTCCATTATTTACTACAATTCCCACCAGCAAAATCGCACCAATCAAGGCGGTCACACTCAGGGATGTGCCGGTTAAAATCAGGCCCCAGATAACGCCGATCAAAGCCATGGGGATCGTAAATAAAATAATAAAGGGATCCAGCAGTGATTCGAACTGAGAAGCCATAACCATATACACCAGCAGGGCTGCCGCCAGAATGGCGATGAATAGGTATTTGAATGACTCCATCAGGTCTTCCGCTGAGCCTCCGATTTCCCAGCGGAACTCCGATGGGAAAGTTATTTTTTTCAACCCAGTGGTTATGTCGGCAGTGACACTTTGTAAATCACGACCGGAAATAGTGCAGGAGACAGTAGTAACCCGCTCCTGGTCCTCCCGGTTGATGGTAGTGGCGCCCTCACCGGAGACAACCTGAGCAATATTGCTTAAGGGCACCTGATCACCAAAGGGAGTGGGAATGTACAGATTCAGTAAATCCTGTTTGGATTGGCGGTAGGGTTTGTCGAATTGGGCCCAGACATCGTATTCATTACCTTCATCCCGGTATTTGGTCACCACAGTACCTTTGATGCTGGTTTCAATCGTCCGGGCGATTTGAGCCACGGAAAGACCCATAGCGGCACTACGGGCCCGGTCAATGTGGACCTGGTATTCCGGTCGGGGTGCGCTGTAACTGGTCTGAATATCAGCCACACCTGCGACCTTACGCATGATTGTCTCCACCTGTTCGCCCAGTGTTTTGGCTTTGACCCGGTTGAAACCGAAGATTTTTACCTGAATATCTCCGCCCCCGGTCATCCCAGGTGGCCCGCCGCCCTCCTCAAAATTAACCTTGACACCGGGGATTTTTTTAAATCGTACCCGGAGGAGGTCCTGAATTTCAAACTGACTGCGTTGGCGGTCTTTTACATCCGGCAGTGTAATCATCATTCGCCCCTGGTTGGAACCCCGGGCGCCGAAGAAGGCACTGAACCCTTCCCCGGTTCCGAAACTGACATAAATATTATCGGCTTCGGGGACTTCCTCCCGGGCGATTGCTTCCAACTGATGAAAGGTTTTATTGGTTTCGTTCAGAACGGTACCGCTGGCCCGTTCCAGGTTGAGCCCGATGAAAGACTGATCTGATTGGGAAATGAAGTCGCCTCCCACAATCGGGAACAGGGCCATTGTTCCGACGAAGAGAATAGTAATACCGGACAGGAATAATTTTTTATGCTGGAGCATTTTATCCAGGCCACGAACATAAAGGGCTTCCAGCCGCAGGACAAACCGGCCAATGGGGTCTCCCTTACCGCTGAGGGTAGCTTTTGTAATCTGGCGGCGGCCTTTTAACAGGCGGGAGGCCAGCAGTGGGATTAGTGTCAGGGCCACCAGCAGGGAAGTGGAGAGCGAAAAAACAATTGTCACTGCCATGTCGTTGAACATTACCCCGGCAATCCCCGGGACGAATAGAATGGGGATGAATACCGATAAAGTAGTAAGGGTGGAGGCAATGATTGCCGTAGAAACTTCTGTTGTACCATCATTGGCCGCCTGCCGTATGGGCTTGCCCTGTTCATGGTGACGATAGATGTTTTCAAGTACAACAATGGCATTATCCACCAGCATTCCAATCGCTAATGCCAGCCCCGCCATGGAAATAATATTGAGGGTCAAACCGCCCTGCTGCATGACAAAAAAGGTTAAAATGACGGAAATGGGAATCGAAAGAGCCACGATCAGGGAACTCCTGAAATTGCGCAGGAAAATGAACAGTACCAGAAAGGCCAACACGAAGGCCTGCAAGGCTGTATTCCTCAAATTATTCAGGGACCTTAAAATGAACTCGGCGAAATCCACCACTGTTTCAAACTGAATTCCCTGTCCAACTTTTTTAGTGATCCCCGGGATGACCTTGTTCACCGCCCGGGAGGTTTGAACTGTGTTGGCATCTGCCTGCTTGTTTATCAACAGCAGTAAGGCCGATTTGTCATTATTACGAATGATCTGGCGCTGCTCCTTGAAGCCATCTTCAACCCGGGCCACATTTTTCAGATAAATCGGCTGGTTGCTATTGAATCCCACCACCGTGTTTTCCAGTTCACGGAGATTGGTGAATTCACCGATTGTTTTAATGGCGTATTCCTGTTTGGTCTCATCGATTAAGCCGGCGGGGATCTGGATATTCTGTTGCCGGACACTATTGATGACGCTACTCATGGAAATACCCTGGGCTGCCAGTTCATGGGGATTGACCAGGATTTTTATCTGCCGTTCCAGTCCGCCCTGTACTGCTACACTGGCCACCCCGTCCACCCGTTCCAAACGTGGTTGAATCTGGTCCTTCACTACTTGGCGTAATTCCGCCATTCCCAGTTCCGTGGAACTGACGGCAATGTATTGAATCGGTTGCATAGAGGGATCAAAGGCAAAAGTCAATGGGTCAGAGGCGTCCTCCGGCAGAAAATCTCGGGAGAGATCGATCATTTTCCGGACGTCAATCTCCGCCTGATTCATATCGGCGCCCCAGTCAAATTCCATGATAATGATCGAAGAACCCAGGGTGGATTGAGAGGTGATTTTTTTAACATTTTCCACGGAGATGACCGACCGCTCCAGGGGCCGGGTCAGGGAGTTTTCAATATCCTCCGGCCCTACGCCCTCGTATTGGGTAATGATGCCGACAACCGGGAAAGTGATGTTGGGGTACAGGTCCAGCTTCAGGGTGGAAAGCCCAAATAATCCGAATCCCACCGCAATCAAATAGATCATGGTAAAGGTAATTCCCCGACGGATAGCGATGCGTGATAAAAACATGGTGCCCTCTATTTTGTCGTTAGTTGGGGAATAATTTCGATCAGGGAGGAATCACTTAACATGTGCTGCCCTACGGAGACAATCGTTTCTCCCGGTTCCAATCCATCCAGGATCTCCACCAGTGTGTGGTTAATAATTCCGGTACGGATCGTTCTCCAGTAAGCCCGGTTATCCTCGATTGTGAAAACGTGTTTTTCAACAAAGACATCGCCGGTGGATAAATCACCACCCCTGGTAGCCAGCATTGTTTTTTCAATGATGGTATGTTTGGGAATTACCGGTACCTGTTCTTTCCGGTTCAAAATCAAATCCACCGTGGCAAACATCCCCGGTTTCAATTGGTGCCGGCGATTGGAAACTTCAATCTCCGCATCAGCGGTGCGGGTCATGGGATTTAAGGTCGGATTTACTCGAATGATCCGGCCCCTGAAAATCGAGTCGGGGTAGGTGGCTACCATCAGGCGTACCGGTTGCCCCCGGCGGACTTTACTCAGGTCCCGCTCAATAATCTGGACATTGATTTTAATGGTGTCCATATTGGCGATTTCAAACAGGGGAATCTGGGGACTGGCCAGATCGCCTGCTTCCAGCAAGCGGTTGACAATTACGCCGCCAATGGGTGCCTTGATGTGTGTTTCCGCTAATTGGGACTGGGCGGCGGAAAGGGAGGCGCTGAATTGTTTCACGGCTGACCTGGCGGCATCCCACTGGGTCTGGAGGGCGTCAAGCTGACTCTGGCTGATTGCTTTTTCCTGGTACAGTTTTTTAAGCCGGTTTAACTCAATATCGGTATTTTGAAATTGAGCCTGGGCTGTTTCCAGCCCCGCTTCAGCCTGATGTACTGCCTGCTGAATCTGTTCCCGCTCCACTTCCGCTAATAATTCGCCAGTGGGAACAATTTCACCCACATCATGGTAAAGTCTTAAAATCCGTCTGGGAACGGTGGAATAGACTTTGACTGATTCCCGGGCCTGAACGGTTCCGAAATACCGGCTTACATCTTCAATCGCCCCCAGCTTCACTGTTATCACCTGTACGGGAACGGCATCTTTTTCAGTTCCCTCATTGGCGGATTTGGATTTACAGCCGCTTGAAAACAGGAACAGGGCAATAACCAGGGGTAGGGTTAAATATTTAAAACGCATCGGTAGCTCCTAAAGTTGATTTAATGCTTTGTTTAACCGGGCCAGGGCCAGATTATATTCGAACAATGACTGGTTGTAACTCATCCGGGCCTGATTTAATGACAGTTCGGCATTCATTACATCCAGCTGGGTGCTGCTGCCCTCCTGGAATCGCAGGGAGGCCAGCCGGAGGGCTTCCTGGGACTGTTCCACCAGTTTTTCCTGAGATTTCACTTTTTCCTCTGCTTCCCGGGTGGTGAACAGGGCTGTTTCCACTTCCAGGCGAATCGCCTGCCGGACCAGGTCGGCCTGGTCACTGGTTTTCTGCAATTCGATTTTGGCCTGCTGAATCCGGGACTGGGTTTGGTAGCCGGTGAACAGGGGTAAACTGACGCTGATGGAGGAGTTGAATGAATTGAAAAAATCATCTTTCTTGAAATTGGTGGTTTCCTTTTCGCCCTGGTACTGGTAGGTAGTTGAGAAAACCAGTTTTGGCATCAGGCTGGCCCGGGAGAGGGAAACCTGTTTCTGGGCCATAACCTTCTGGGTTGACAGTATCTGCATTTCCGGCCGTTGTTGAAAAGCCTGCTGCACCAGCGTTTCCACGCCGATGGCAGTGAGCGGCGATGGTTTATAAGTTAGTTTTTCGGTTACTTCAACGGTCTGATTGGATGACAGGTTCAGGGCCATTTTCAACCGGGATTCTGCCAGACGGGCATTATTCTGAGCTGAAATCAACTGGGGTTGAAGCGAGGCCAACTGCACTTCCGCCCGCAGTACATCAAAATGAGACCCTTTACCCACGGCTTCCAGGTTCTGGACCTGCTGCAGGTTTTTTTCAGCGGTCTCCACTGCCTGTTTATTCACGTCAATCACCGATCGGGCGAACAGGAGGCCCAGGTATGCATCGGTGGCATTAAGCAAAACGTCAGTACGGGTGATCTTCAATTGTTGTGCTGAGAGGTCCTGACCCAACTGAGCCAACTGGTAACCGTTCCAGGCGGAACCTCCCAGGTAGAGCGGCTGGTCAATCTTGAGTCCGGAGGCCAGCGTATGGGTCTGACCCACTTTAAATGAAATCTTTTTTGGTCCCGTGGGATCGGGGTTGTCAAAGTAGATCGTGGGCAGTTCCCAGGCCCGCTGGTAGTTGGCATAGGTGTTCACTGTTGGCAGCAATGACCCAAAGGACTCCTTGACTTTCGTTGTGGCTTTTTGAATGTCCTTCTGGGCGGCTTTCAGTTGGGGATTGTTTTCCAGGGCTAACTTACGAACCGTTTCCAGATTCAATTCCAGTGACTGGGCTGACAGTAAACCCGCATAACTGAGCATTGGAATCAGTAGCTTAATCCACTGGTTTAAAAAGTATCCCCGGTGATGAAACGATAATCTGAATAGGTTCATCCTTTAACCCCTTTAACAATGATGTGAATGATATCCTGTTTGGTTTTTTCCAGATCCGGTTCACGCCGTTGAATCAGCCAGTCCATGATAACCTGGTTGACGGCCCCCACGATGGTCAGGGCAATTGAGCGGGGATTAATTGTACTTTTTGCCGGCAGATACTGGGCCAGTTTTGATTCAATGCCATCCAGGTATTCATTGCGTTTAGTGAGAAATTGATGCCGCATTTTTTTGTGGGTCTGAGATTCAACTTTGACCTGTTCCGACATGATTAAGCGGATAAAGTGGTGCTGGTGGCGATAGTGTTCCAGGTTGTAGGTCACCAGACGTTGAATCAGGTTTTCCAATGATTCCACCTGTTCAATTTCAGCAGTGAGATTGGCATAGTAGGTGCTGATTTTTTCATCAATCATAGAGAAGAACAGGTCTTCTTTATTTTTAAAATACAGGTAAATAGTGCCTTTACTGATTTCCACGTCATCGGCGATGGAATCCAGTTGGGTGGCGTTATAGCCTTCCCGGGCGAAGCGTTTTTCCGCCGCGGTCAGAATAGCCTTACGTCGTTGTTCCTTTTCCCGGGCTTTGCGATCTGAAATAGTCATTTTGTCTCCGAATTACTGGTCAGTAAATTACTGACTGGTCAGTCAGTTTTTCAAACTTTATTTTATTTTTCCTGATATTCCAATTAGTTGTAGTCCCAATGTGTATACCAGATCACAACTTTTAAAGCTGAATAAAATCTTGTGCGATATTTGTTGTTTTAACGAAGTTCCATCAGAGTGGAACTGTGATCATGGAGACGCCACTCCCCGAAATTGGCAGGAAGGAGGACCTTATGAAAACATTTATCAAAATAATTGCACTGGTTTGTATTGTTACCTTAGGATACGGGCAGTCGTTTGAACTCACCAGTCCGGACATCCACGGCCAGATTACCAATGACCAGGTTTTTTCCGGATTCGGCTGTGAAGGAAAGAATATCTCCCCCCGGCTGGAGTGGGAAAATGCACCGGAAGGCACTAAGAGTTTTGCTGTCACTGTTTACGATCCTGACGCTCCCACCGGTGGCGGTTGGTGGCACTGGTTAATTTTTAATATTCCGCCCGATATTAATTCCCTGGCACTGAACGCCGGAAACCTGGACACCGGTAAAGCTCCCTTAGGTAGTATTCAGAGTATAACCAGTTTTGGTACTCCGGGCTATGGCGGTTCCTGTCCTCCCGTGGGTGATCAACCCCATGCCTACATTTTTACGGTCTATGCCCTGACGCTGGAATCGCTGGGACTGGATGAGAATGCCACACCCTCGCTGGTGGGATACTATTTGAATCAGAATTTACTGGCTAAAGCCTCGATTATTGCTTACTATTCCCGTTGATTGCTGTCATTGGGGCAGAAGGGGCAAAAACCCGTTTTAGGTTTTACTAATGCTTATTAGAGGAAATTTATGACTGCAAAACTACCACCGATAATCTCCTGGGATGATTCCTGGAGTGTAGGTTTAAAGGAGCTGGATGATGAGCATAAAAAGCTGGTACATATTATTCAAACCCTTTTCGGCGCTATCATCACATCTCAGGGAAAGGATTACATCGAGACAATTGTCAAGGAATTGCTCGACTATACGGAATACCATTTCCAGCATGAAGAATCAATTCTAAAGGAAAAGCAGTACCCGGATCTGAACGATCAGGTCCATTGTCATCAGCTACTCCTCGAGAATGTGAAAAGCTATTGTCAGATTATTAAAAGCCACCAGGAAACGGAAAAATTAAGTGATGACGTTTATGAATTTTTAAAACACTGGCTGGTTGATCATATTCTTGAAAAGGATATTCTGTATAAACAATACGTAAACTGATCCATAACGGCCTCGGGCTGTGACAGTTATTACTAAAGTCTGACACAGTCCTTTCGAAAAGGGGCGTTATTCTTAGCGAACCCTTTGGGAGTCAGAGGTTGTTGGGCTCTGCTGTAAACAGACCTGCTTTTCAAGGTGTTGTTTTGAGTGTTTATTACTATTTTCTACCGGGAAAACCTTCCCGGAAGACTGTAAATGTTTAACCAAAACCAGAAAGGCCGAGTCCCTTGAACAGGTGTTTGGGAATTATTCGCATCCTGAGACCAGTATTAATCCTGTTAATACTGGCACCGGTCTATTCCCAGCAAATTTATTTTGAACCGGAGTACGGTTATTACGGCCCTTCCAACTGGACCCGGATTGACAGTATCATAATTGCTATGGACACGGTCCGGCAGGATTACGAATTTAACCAGGCGCCGCGGGTTGGGGGTAACCTGGGATTGCGTTTTACCAGCGGTTATGAAGTGTACGTTGGTTATAAACAATGGCCTTTTAATTCCAAAACCACGCCGGTAACAAAAGTAAATACTTTTAGTGTTGGAATTCGGAATTCCGCTTTTCTAAAAGACCGGAATCTGGGTTACCGGGCAGGGTTTGAATATTTCCGTACCCGCGTTACCAGTGATCTGGACACCAGCGCCACCGGCGGTGTTCTGTGGACCTTCAAGGGGAAGGGCAGCGGCACTGCCCTGGAGGCCGGAATCATATACCTCCTTTTTGACCGCGTTTGTCTGTTCGCCGGCTTCGATTATTTAATGTATAACGTCGCCTTTGACCGCCTAACCAATAACAATGTAACCTATACCCGGAAAGAATTCGGTTTAAGTAAAAGTAAGGCCACTGTTGACATGACGGGAATGAATATAAAACTAAGCATTTCCTTTATCTTCTCGGCTCCCCTTAAATTTGATAACTGAGGGGGTTTTTATCAAATGAATGATGGGGATAAAGACGTCTTCATTTTGCCTTGATAAATCTGTAGTCTCCCGGTATATTTTATCTAATCTGTTTCATTGACGATGATTACTTCTCATCAAAAACTATTATTGGGGACATTATTCTTTATGGTTTATAATCTCACCTGTGTTGAGAAACCTGACTATAAAACCGGGCCAGAAATAACAATTATTTCACCTGAATCAAATGAAACACTGACTGGAATGGTTTCTATACTGATTCAGTCTGGAAAACTGAATAAAATTGAAAAAGTAGAACTGTGGGTAGATGGAATCCAGACGGGGTTTTACAGTGAGAAAGAGCCATTTACAATTAATTGGGAGACGTCAGCATGGGAGGACGGCCAATATTATATCAGCGTGAGAAGTTATGACAAACATGGTAATTTTTACGATACCGAACCTTTCCCGGTGGAGTTGGACAATGTTGTGAACTGGACTTTTTACAATTCTGAAAATTCAGTCCTGCCGGAGTCAGGTTTAGAACATATTACAACTTGTGGGGATGGTACGGTTTGGGCTGTTTACACGTGGTCTTCAGAATTATATAAATTCGATGGGGTTGACTGGGAAATTGTCACAGTGGTTAAGGATAGTTTTCCAAATTTTGCATATGGTGGTATTGAGTGCTTTAATGACACTCTTTTTGGTGGAGGTGCTCGCGACCATCTTTCATGGCCCCGATTTGATAATTATAAATTATTCAAATATTATAATGGTGATATGATAGAATTTTACTCGATGGGTGAAAAAATGAGTTCAAGTGGTGGGATTGAGGAACTTGAAATTGATCGCAAAGGAAATGTCTGGTTCAGTACAGGCTATAACATATTAGGTTATTTTGACGGTGAGAATTTTCACTATTGGAAATATGGCGTTGAAAACACAGACACAACAGTTGCAATGTATGGAGATGACGGTTCCGTCGCTGGTCTGGTATTTGATTTCGACAACAATCTCTGGATTGCCGGTTGGACACTTCTCGCTCATCATCAAGCCGAATTGGGGAAGTGGGATGGCAATCAGTGGACTTTCCAACCCATGCCTCATCCGGAATGGGTGATTCATATGATCATTGATGATCAGCAAAATATCTGGTTAGTTCAGGATGGAGGCTTTCTGTCAAAATACGATTAAAATGGCCAATGGACAGTCATTGATAGCATCCCTTATGATTCTTGGTTATACAGACTTGCCGTAGATAAAGATGGATGGATATGGGTCGTTGGTCATGGAGTAGTTAAATACAATGGAGAATCCTGGAAAATATTTTCCTCTGAAGAAGGACCTTCTTTTTTAAACAACATTTGGGATATAGAGGTGGATGGTAAGAACCGGGTTTGGATGGCAAAGAGAACCGGCTATGGGCAATTAGGAGGGGTCATCATGGGAATGAATCATTAACAATGAAGTCGATTCAATTCATATACCTGTTTTTAATAAGTCCGATAATATTCTCCGGGTGTGATTTATTAATCAAAAAGGAACCACTGGTTACCATCACCCAGCCTGTTGACGGATCAATTGTAAAAGGACCCGTTGT
>JBHHUS010000098.1:0-3194 GCA_046861615.1 Fidelibacterota bacterium | reverse complement strand
AGAGGTGCAGATTTACCGTGTTGGAAAGATAAAGCGACGTTAATCCTAATATCAGTGTGACCATAATTGCCAGGACGGAAAAGACGAAACCCTCCTCTTGCTTAAAACCACGGTTGTTTGTTGTTTTATTAGAATAACAGCTTCGTACCGGGAATAGATGTAATGGCCTGAAAAATGCGGTAATTGTTTTTTTAAATTTCAGCATATTTACTGGAGCGAATTAATTTTTAAATTTTCCGGAAAAACATCCGCTTTATTCAGAATAATCTCATCCCCATTTACAAGCGTCAGCACTAACTCCACTCTCCACACTTTTTTACGGTTGTTTGCCGAGAGCGGAAAACCGGTTAATAGATTATTCTGCTTATCATAATAATTGAAAGCGCTGGTTTGTATATCCACATTTTTCGAAAGAATCTGTAATCCGCCCTGTCCAATAATCTGACGCGATAGCAGTCCATTCCCCAATTTATATTGGACGGTAAAGCCCTGATTAGTAAAAAATTCAATTTGGTCACTTTTCGCCAGGGTCAGACTCTGGTTATCCGGCAAGTGGGCAAAATCACGGGTGAATTTCCGGGTACTGGAAGAACCGTCAATCACGATTGCTTTCCGCCCTTCCACAGCGCTGACCGCCTTGAATTGAGTGGCAACCACCATTGCCGTTACACCACCTATAATCGCAATTAAAACGATCCAGATGATCATTTCGACCAGAGTAAAACCATTATTGTTTCTATTATCAGTCATTACTTCCTGTTTCACAAAGTTCTCCCCCATCCTTACTTTTACCGGTAACGACTTCAAAATCACTGAATTTCAACCCGGGTCCAATATCTTCCGAACAATCAGTTTTCAATTCAGCTTTTTTCTTTCCACTCACGTAAACTTTTATTTTATCCCCCATGGTTCCGTCACTATTGTCCCCCGAAAAGGTAAATTCATTATCATGAGAGGGCGAAACCAATTCATAAAAAAGACTGTTTTTACCCTGTTTTACCCGAATCCAGGCGGCTTTGTCTCCACTATATTGCAGCGTTAATTCTGTAACGCCACCATCACACTCGGCACAGGATTCTTCTTCATCCCCTTCGTCACCCTGATCTTCATTATTATCTTCACTATTGCTATCTCCACCGCTATCCTGTTCTTCATCATCCCCGTTCTGTCCGCTGTTATCGTCTTCATCGCTGTTATCATTATTTTCTTCATTTTCTTCCGAACCGCCGTCGCTATCGCTGCTTCCGCCGGATTGATCACATAAAGCGCCCCCGTTTCTGCTTTCCCCGGAGATAACTTCAAAATCACCACTTACCGTTCCGGGACCAATCGGTTTTGAACAACTGGTGTGCATTTTTGTGGCTTCATCCCCGTTAACATAGAAAGTGATTTCCGTGCCCAGAGTACCATTCTTATCAGTACCGGAAATGAAAAACTGCTCCCCGTTAGAGACAATACTGTTATAGACGGTTTCGCCGTCCTTCTGTTTGACTTTTATTACTGCGGTACCACCGCCGCTATATTCCAGCGTTAACTTGGTGACCTTCCCATCACATTCACCACATTCCTCACTACCGGATCCGCTGTCACCGCTATCTCCATTATCTTCATCATTGCCACTACCGCCATTTCCTTCATCTTCATCACTTTCATCACCACTACCACCATTATTGTCTTCTTCACCGCCATTGTCCCCATTATCTTCATCGTCATCAACTTCGCCACTACCGCCTTGATCCCCGTTATCATCCTCTTCCTCCTGTTCATCCTCATCATCTTCATCATCACCGCCTCCGCCACCGGGTGGTGTACCGGTGGTGTCACTCCCGCCGCCTTCGCTCTGAATACGCGGAGTCAGGAGCGAAGAGAGTACAATCGGTGATTTCAAGGCACCATGATTAACAGAAACAATCAGACGTTTATAATCAGTAGCTGTACCAACGCTGTCCAGCCAGTTATTTGCCGGGTTTACATAAAAAACCCGGGTAGTAGCGCTGTAACCGGGCATTCCCGTTAATTCAGAAATCCAGTTATAGGCCTGGTAATCATCAACATCATCGTAAGATCCAACCGAGGGTTCTTCCGCTCCCAAGGTACTGCTCCAGGGAGGCGTTACATTTTCATCAAAATCATGTGCCCGGATAATATTCATCAAACTATTGGCAATTTCAGTTCCGCGGATCGTGGCTTCCACGGTTACAATTCTGGCCCGCTGCGAAGCATGTATGGTCAGGAAAGTGGCAAAGGCAATCCCCATCACCAGGATACCTACGATCAATTCCGTCAGGGCGAAACCGGAAGCAGCAGTTTTAATCTTCATGGACGTACCCGGTCTGGTTCGTCACCTTGATCACTTTGGAATTATTGAGGGTAATCGTACCGCCGGCTGAAGGTGTTCCCCACCAGTCATAATAAAATTCATTACTACCGCCAAAATTAACACCGGTTATGGCTACACCACTCAACTCTGTATCGAAATCGTACAGTCCGGTGCCGTTGGTGGCCGGATCTTCCAGTAATTGGCGCGTAACCGGGGAAGAACCAACATAGATACCATAGTTATTGTCAGCTACATTGACCACCAGCCAAGTGGTGTCATGCCGGGAAATAGCATATTCATAAATATAGCGTAAATCATCTTTCAGTTTATCACCACCGGTCTTCAGATTTACACTTTTATAGAGATCGGTTGTATTGGGAACGACCACTACACTGACGATAGCCAGGATTACGATCACTACGATCAACTCCACCAACGTAAAACCGGACCGCTGTCGGCAGGTTTTAGCGCCCGGGAATGATTGTTGACTGGTATTTACCACTACCAAAACCCTTTATAATTGTTCCGGAACTATTAAGGCCGGTATTCCATGACAATGCCAATATCCGGATCCGTAATACGAAAACCCTCCTGTTCGGTACTGGTTTTAGGAAGTTTTTCGTACAAATACGGATGGTTGTAAGGATTGTAGGCAATTTTTTTTCCCGAAAACAGTTCCGCCACCGACCGACCGTTGTACAGTATTGTTGTGGTGGCCCAGGTAGTGGTCATTTTATTATCGGTTGGCTCCGGAGGATATTCGCCCGTATAGCGATCAATAATACTCTGGTAAAAATTATTGATCAAAGCCTGTTTAATGTTGATCATATTGGACTGGGACATTTTACCCTTGGCTTCAATCTGGGATTCAGAA
>JBHHUS010000097.1:0-3262 GCA_046861615.1 Fidelibacterota bacterium | reverse complement strand
CGGCCTCGTCGTCCCGAACGACGCGCGCTAACCGGACTGCGCCACACCCCGAAGACCTTCGAATCTACTACTATTCCGCAACGCAGGACAAGCAGGGTGAATAGCATTAACGTTGACGGGGTTGGTTTAGACGTATCAGCAGCGTATATTCATTCAAGGTTTTAAACAATGCTGAAGATAACTAAAATCCTGTTACCGGTATTACTGATTTGGTCCTGCGCCACACCCTACCGCCCCAAAGGTCTATTGGGTGGCTATTCGGATAAACAGGTAGCAGAGGGCGTGTTTGAAGTCCGTTTTGAAGGCAACCAGCATACAAGTGCGCAGAAAGTACAGACCTATTTACTATACCGTTCTGCTGAACTGGCCCTCGAACAGGGCTACCCCTATTTCATGATCCTGAGCGATAAGAGTTATCAACTGATTTACAGCGAAATCCCCGAACCGGTCGTACCATTTAGAACGGTGGCTTCCATGTCCGGGGGTGTATCAACAATCGCCAACCCCGATTTCGGACTCATGACTCAAAGTTCCGAGCCCAAGGGTGTTTATGTGATTCGCCTGTTGAAGGAAAAGAAACCGGAATTAGTAAAATTTATTGTAGATGCCGAAGCTATTTTAAATAACTTCAAGGCCGACGTTAAGTAAGCGTCTTTACCAGCCAGAATCCACCTAGTAGTAATAACGTAAACAACAGCGCCAGCCAGTTGAAATAGCGGTCAATAAAATCGCGGATGGGTGCACCAAATTTCCAGATAAGCCCCCCCACCAGGAAAAACCGGGCGGAACGGCTGATAATTGAAGCCACCAAAAACATGGCGAGGTTAATGTCAAAAGCACCAGCAGTGATTGTGAATACTTTATAAGGAATCGGTGTGAATCCGGCAGTGAAAATCACCCAGAAATTCCAGCGGTCGTAATCCGCACCGATCCGGAAGAACAGTTCCCGGTCCAGTCCCGGCACCTTGTCAAAGAAAAAGCGAGCCAGGGCGGAGAATTCCCCGGGACCGTTCCACCAGAGAAAATGCCCCAGGCTGTAACCAAATAAAGCCCCCAGAATCGAAAATAGAGAGCAATAAAAAGCGAAATGAAAAGCTTTTTTCCTGATTCCCAACGCCAGGGCGATTAGCAGAATATCCGGCGGTACGGGGAAAAACGAAGCTTCAGCGAAGGCCAGAATAGCCAAAGCCGGTATTCCGTAGGGTGTTTCCGCCCAATGGAGAACCCAGTCATACAACTTTCGAATAAGATTCATCTACAGGTATTAAACAATAAGCGCTTGAATTATAAAGAATCCGCCGGAATTACGGTAAAAGGAAGTGATTTCAGTACCTGCCCCAGGGAGTCTTCCACTTCCACCCGCCACTGGCCGCTTAAACCGGGCCGCAGGGTCACGTAACTCCAGGCCCGCCAGTTATGGGACCAACCCAGAGTTATGGGCACCGTAACCCTCAATTTCCCCTGGTAATACCATTTATGGTAAACTGTCACCTCAGGCTTGAGATTCCGGATCCCGGTCACACAATAGACCCGCTTCTGGTCGGTACTAAAAATTGAATCAATACCGACGGGGTTCCGGTTTTCCACTTCCTGGGAGGTAACGACGGAATTAACCACTAATGATTGTTCCGCCGCGGAAAGGATTGGTGCGATCGCTTTTTCAGCAGTGGCGGCTGTTTTATCCCTGGATTCGACCGGTTCAGTTGTTTCATATTCCCGCACTTCCTGGCTGTTATCCAGGTTCCCTGTGGTTGCCGATTCGGTTTCCTTAGACGGAGGTATCTCCGCTTCTGCCTGCGGGGAAATAGTCGAATATTCTTCCGGAATTTCATCCGGGAAAACAGTTTCCTCCACGTGAACCGGAGCGCCGCCCTGGTAAGGATGAACGACTTCTTTCGCCGGGATGATCAGGATAAAAAACAGGTAAACCAGATACACCAGACCCATGATCCAGGCCGCCCGGTTCAGTTTCTGCCACAGGGCGAAGGCCACTAACAGGGCCAGGACCAGGGTAATTTCCGGAAGGGCCGGATCCTGTAATAATTTATTCAACATGGTGGCGGAATTTACCTTCCGGCAGCGGTAAGGTTAAACAACGGAAAAAGAATCGAATAGTTTTTGCTTACGAAAGTAATTCTCCTCAGATTCAGCCCCTGAATTATGTTACTTAATATCCCGGAAAGGAAAATGATGAAAAAATTGTTTTTACCGGTAATTATGATTTTACTGGCAGCTTGCGGACAAAAAACTGCTGATAACCAGCAGGAACCAATCCAGTTAAAGACACACTTGGATTCGGTCAGTTACAGTGTGGGCATGGATATGGCCATCAGACTACAGGCCCAGTTCAAGAATATTTCACCTGATATTATGATCCGGGGAATGGAAGATACTTATCAGTCCGATTCCACCGCGCTGCTGACGCCGGAGGAGAAGGAAGCCACGATTCGCAAATTCAGGGAAGTAACGCTGGTTAAGGAACGGGAAGAACTGGCTGCTAACAATCAGGCGGAAGCGCAAAACTTCCTGAAGGAAAATAAAAATAAAGCGGGGGTGCAGGAACATAAATCCGGTCTTCAGTACCGCGTCGTCACCGAGGGTACCGGCGAAAAACCCACCTTCAAGGATGTGGTGAAGATCAACTACATCGGCCGCTTTGTGGACAGTACAATCTTTGACGCCTCCGACCAACACGGCGGACCGGCTACCTTTGCCCTGGCGGATGTGATTCCCGGTTTTTCTGAAGGTATCATGTTAATGCCCGTAGGCTCAAAATACGAATTTTTTATTCCTCCTTACATGGCTTATGGTTCCAACGACGGACCCGGCGGACCCAATAAACTGCTGATTTTCACAATTGAATTACTGGAAATAATAAAAAAGAAATGAATCCAACCGACATTTTAAAAGCGGAGCATCAAAACATCCTGGAAATGCTGGATATTTTGGAGGCAATCAGTGACCAAATAACCACGGGGACCTCCCTCCCGCTAACGGATTTAACCGACTGTGTCCAATTTGTAGTTGAATACGCCGATAAGACCCACCATGCCAAGGAAGAGGATATTCTGTTTAATGCCATGGTCGCCGCAGGTGTGCCCAATCAGGGTGGTCCCGTGGGTGTGATGCTCCTGGAACACGACCAGGGCCGGAATTACATCGGTAAGGTTAAACAGGCCCTGCCCGATTATGAACAGGACCAGAATCAGGCCCGAAAAATAATTACCGCTAACCTGCAAAATTACAGCGCCCTGTTGCAGGC
>JBHHUS010000044.1:0-14338 GCA_046861615.1 Fidelibacterota bacterium | reverse complement strand
TTCAGTCATATTCTTTCAGTTGTTTAGGCTTATTTCAAACGGTAATTTCGCCCGCGTTTTCTTTGACCCATTCTGCGGAATCCCAATGAGTTTATCTGACTTGCGACAAACGATTTTGAACAATGGTGCCATACCGGCGCATGTTGCAATTATTATGGATGGAAATGGCCGGTGGGCTAAGAAGAAAAGACTGCCCCGCCTGGCTGGTCACCATGAAGGAATTAATTCAGTTCGGGAGATTACGCGTGTCAGCGGTGAAATTGGCATTCAATATTTAACATTGTACACTTTCTCAAGTGAAAACTGGGAGCGGCCATCGAGAGAAGTTTCGGCGCTGATGGGCCTGTTAGTAAAAACTATTCAGAAAGAAGTAAAAAACCTGTATAAGAATAATGTACGGTTGTCTGCAATCGGGGATTTAAAAAAGTTACCCCCGGAGGCACGGAAAGGTTTAGAAAAAGGGATTGCCTATACCAGCGAAAATACAGGATTGAACCTTGTTCTGGCTCTCAGTTATGGCAGTCGCCAGGAACTTTGTCGTGCAGCACGTCGTATTGCGGTGAGAGTGACTGCCGGTGAATTAACAGTTGATGATATAAATGAGAATGTGATTATCCAGGAATTGTATACTGCCGATATACCAGACCCTGACCTGTTAATCCGTACCGGCGGTGAAAAGCGCATAAGTAATTTTTTACTCTGGCAGTCTGCCTATACGGAGTGGTATTTAACGGATACGTTCTGGCCTGAATTCAGGGAACCGGAATTTCTGGCGGCTATCCGGGATTTTCAGTGTCGGGAGCGAAGATTCGGAAAACTGAGCGAACAACTCTCCAGATGAATCACTTACTGAAATCAATAATACTTCTGTTTTGTATCGCAGTCATAACCCTGGCACAAACCAGTCAGTATAAACTGAAAAAAGTTAATGTGGTGGGAAATACCATCACCAGTGAGACAATGGTGAAATATACTTCCGGTTTGCGAGATGGAGCTGAAATCAAGGTTGAGGATTTTGCCCAGGCGGTGAAGCGATTGTGGAATCTGGGAGTTTTCAGCGATGTACAGATATACTTTAATTCCGAGGACCCGGAAGGAATTGAAATCACCATACAAGTGGAGGAATCCCCTGTTTTGGGTGATGTGAAGTTTATCGGTAATAAAAAGATTAAAGAGCGCAAATTCCGGGAGGAAATTATTTTCCAGAAAGGAATGCGAATCAAACCTAATTTTATTAATGATACCATAAAAAAAATAAAGAAACTATATGCAGATGATGGTTACTTATTAGTACAGATAACTGCTGAGTTACAAGCGCCGAAAAAATCCGATACTTTAATTGGAGGAAAGCCTGCTCAGACCCAGGATATTATTTTCAGAATTAAAGAAAACAAAAAAGTAAAAGTTGGTAACATCGTATTTAAAGGGAATCAGGCATTTTCAGGTCGAAAGTTACGTCGCAAGGGGTTCAAGGAAATAAAACAGCAACGTTGGTATGCTTTCTGGCGTTCCGGTTTTGATCAGAATAAATATGTTGAAGATCAGCAGAACCTTTATTCTTTTTACAAAAATAGTGGTTATCGGGATTTTAAAATTCTCTCTGATTCGATTTATTACAGTACTAACAAGAAAAAAATGAATATTCTGCTGAATGTTTTTGAAGGGCCTCGTTATATCTACCGTAACTTTTCCTGGGAGGGAAATACTCTATTCAGTACTGAAATTTTAAACCGGACACTGGATCTGAAAAAGGGTACCTTTTTTAGTCAGGAAGATTTTGAACTAGCGCTTTTTCAAAATGTCCAAGGCCTGTATATGGATCGGGGATATATTTACAGTCAAATTGAACCGCGCTTTACCCCGGTTGACGATGATTCCATTGACATCCATTTTTTAGTCACTGAGAATCATCAGGTTCATGTACGTAATATTGATATTTTTGGAAATACAAAGACCCGCGAGAACATTATCCGTCGTGAGTTGAGAATCTTCCCGGGAGATGTGTTCAATCGTACTGCTCTTCAGCGGAGCATCCGGGATTTAGCGATTCTGAACTATTTTGATCCAACTAAATTGCTACCTAACGTAGTTCCTGTGGATGAAGATGAAGTTGATTTAGATATTTCGGTTGAAGAAAAATCCTCGGATAAAGCCAGTGCCAGTATTGGATTTACCGGTATTTATGGAATGACCGGTGGTGGGTCAATAGAATTCAATAATTTTCTGGGTCTCGGTCAGGTACTTTCACTTAGTTTTCAGGTGGGAACGCAGTATTCGCTTTACAGTGGCACCGAGCCGGCAAAATACCGGTCTTTCAGTTTCCGTTTCATGGATCCCATGATTTTCGATAGCCCGAACCGAGTTGGTTTTTCACTGTTTTACCAGTTTCGGGGGAGTGCCACTCAATATTATTTACCCCTGGATCAGATTGTTCGCGGTGGTTCAGTGGAATGGGGTCGGCGGTGGAAGTGGCCCGATGATTATTTCCGCGGATACTGGGTTTTTCAGATTATGCGCCGAGACTATCAGGGGAGCGAACAGGAGTTGAATGATTATACGGGTGGCTTGAAGAAAACACTGGGTATCAACCTGACCCAGGTTATTACGAGGGACAGTCGTGACCGACCTGAATTCACCACTCAGGGATCTATGGCATCTTGGACGGCTACTCTTTCTGGTGGCCCGCTAGGCGGTAACGAAGATTTTCAGAAACATATATTGAATTTGGATTGGTATACACCTACATTCTGGAAATTTGTGTTAATGAGTTCTGTGAAAATGGGCTTAATCCGTCCTATATCCTCCCTGAAAAATGAACTCTCCATCGTTCCTTTCGATGAAAAATTCATCATGGGCGGAAATGGACTTCCCTACGGTGTAATGTTACGTGGGTATCCTGATAATTCAATTGGGCCGGTATCATCTCGAGGTACTCCGATCGGTGGTAATACCATGTTTAAATACACCACGGAGTTTCGATTTCCGTTCTCAGAAAATCCGGTTGTGTACGCCATGTTGTTTGCTGATGCGGGTGCAGTTTGGGAGAACAATAATTTGATGGAATCCCTGAATTTCCCCAGGAGATATCCGATTGAATTGAAAAGATCGTTGGGTCTGGGTATCAGATTTTTCATGCCGATGATCGGAATGCTGGGTTTCGATATGGGCTATGGTTTCGACGATATAACAGGAGATGGTAAACCCCAAGGATGGGAATACACAATTATCTTTGGGTATGGACAATAAAACTAAGGAGGTAAAAGTGATTCGTAAAGCAATCACTATATTCGGATTTGCGCTGTTGCTGCTACCAGTGACAATCTTTGCTCAAATGAAAATTGGCTTCGTTCAATCTGATCGAATTCGTGCCGAATATGAAGAATTTAAAGATGCCGAGTCTCAACTGCAGCTGGAGTACCAAAAGGTTAATCTGGAGTACAATAAAATGGTTGCTCAGTTGGATAGCATTAAACAAAATTTCGAAGCTCAGCGACTTATGAGCAGTCCTGAGTGGAGAAATGAAAAAGAAGAAGAAATTGCCAATTTGGAGCGCACCATTCAAAATTATCAGGTTAATATGGTTGGTCCGGAAGGTGAATTATATCGTCGTCAGGCTCAATTAGAATACGACATACTTTCTAAGGTGAAAAGAGCCGTGGATAAGGTTGCAGCTTCCAAAAGCATAGATTTTATCGTTGATGGATCTGTGGCGCTTTTATACGGCAATCCCGCCTATGACCTGACGGATGATGTTCTATTTGAGTTGCGGAAATATAATATTCCAGAATCCAAAGACGAAAAATAGTTTCTTTTTCCGTTGCCTAAACTGAAGGAATTAGCTGAACTTGTTGGGGGTACTGTGTTCGGCGACCCGGAATTACCAATATCCGGTGTCTCTACGATTGAAGATCCTCAACTTGGGACGATCACGTTTCTTTCCAGTCCGAAATTCCGGAAATTTGCGGATCAATCGGTTGTTGCTTTAGTTACTAATGATCAGGATTTGCTCAAATCGAAAAGTGGCATTGTTGTATCTAATCCATTATTAGCCATGGCAAAAATAATGGCACAATTTCCTCCGGCAGTCGAAAAGCAGAAGGGGATTAATTCCACCGCGATTATTTCTGGTCAGGCTGTCATTGGTAAAAGTGTGGCTGTGGGAGCATTTGCCATAATTGAAACTGGCGCCAGAATTGGCGATCACGCAGTCATTGGTCCCTATACTTATATTGGTCAGGAAGTGCGTATCGGCTCCCATTCCCATATCCATGGGAGAGTATATGTCTATCATCATTGTCAAATTGGTACCCGGTGCATCATTCAAAGCGGAACTGTGATTGGCTCCGAGGGCTTTGGATTTGTAACTGCAGATGACGTACATCACAAGATACCTCAGAATGGAAATGTTCTTGTTGGACATGATGTAGAAATAGGTGCAAATTGTACAATCGATCGAGGAACGATAGGTGACACCACCATCGGTGATGGCAGCAAATTCGATAATGGAGTGCACATCGCTCATAATGTAGAGATTGGTCGCGGTTGTCTGTTGACGGCACACGTATCAATTGCGGGAAGTGTAAAGATTGGAGAATTTTGCGTATTTGGTGGCCAATCAGGAGTAGCTGATCATATTACAATCGGAAATAGGGCTATGTTTGCAGCTAAAACGGGTGTGACTAAATCACTGCCGGGTGGTAAAATATATGCAGGAATGCCAGCCCGTGAAATCCATGAAACCAATAAACGTGATGCTGTGTATTTGCAGGTACAGACTTTGAAAAATCGATTAGCAGAATTAGAGCATAAATTAGAATCCTGACTTAAATGTATACATTTAGACATCAACGGACTATAAGCGAAAAAACATCTTGTATCGGGCAGGGACTTCATACCGGTGTTGAGTGCAGAATAACTTTTAAGCCGGCCGCTGAGAATTATGGTATTCGGTTTATTCGAACAGATATTGAGGGTTGCCCGGAAATTAAGGCGGATATTGATCATGTAATTGACATTTCCAGAGGAACTACCCTTGAAAAGGACAGGATTCGGATCCATACTGTGGAACACACATTGGCAGCCTGCGCCGGACTGGGGATCGATAATGTCCTGATTGAATTAACGGCCAAGGAATCACCGGTTATGGATGGAAGTTCAATCGATTTTGTTGAAGCACTATTAAAAGCAGGTATTAAAGAACAGAAGTCTCTATGTCGGGTACTTGAAATTGACCAGGCAGTAGCATATTCTGATCCGGTGAAAGGGGTCGATATTCATGTACTGCCATCCGATCAGTTTCGAGTAACATATATGATCGATTATGAATTTCGTTCCCTGGGTACTCAATATACTACCATCGATAATGTAGAAAAGAATTTTCCTGAATTACTCGCTCCCGCACGGACGTTTTGTTTTTTAAGTGAGGTAGAATCATTAAAAGAGAATGGTTTAATCCAGGGTGGGAACCTTGAAAATGCCGTGGTGATTGTTGATAAAGAAATTGATCATGATGAAGCCGGTCGGTTAAGAAAGCTATTTGGTATTAAACAGGATATTAGTCTGGGGGCAAACGGTATTTTGAATGGGAAAAAACTGCGGTTTAAAAACGAACCGGTACGCCATAAAACACTTGATTTAATTGGTGATCTGGCGTTACTCGGGATGCCGATTAAAGGTCATGTAATTGCTGCCCGTAGCGGTCATGCCGGAAATGTAGAATTGGTGAAGGAAATCAGAAAAGTATATGGGAAGAAAAGTATTCAGCAACAGATTAAGAAAGAGTCCGATAAAAAGTTTTTATTAGACATAGATGTAATTCTTGGTTTGTTGCCTCACCGCTACCCTTTTATTCTTGTGGATCGGATTATCGACATGACACCCGGACAAAAGCTAACAGCTATAAAAAATGTTACGATTAATGAGCCTTTTTTCCAGGGTCATTTCCCGGGACAACCGGTGATGCCGGGGGTGCTTGTGTTAGAAGCAATGGCTCAGGCCGGTGCCTTTTTAGTCCTTAATTCGGTGAAAAATCCATACAAGAAAAACATGTTCTTTTCCGCCATCGAAAGTTCACGTTTTCGGGCACCAATTATCCCGGGGGATCAAATACGATTGGAGATGTCTTTATTACGTTTTCGCCTGGGCTCTGCCAGGCTTCAGGGTAAAGCATATGTGGGTGATAAATTAGTGGCTGAATCTGTCCTCATGGCTTCGGTTGTGGACCGGGCAGGAGCCTGACGATTTCAATCCATCCTACTGCAATTGTTTCTCCGGAGGCTAAACTGGCGGGGAATGTATCGGTAGGTGCTTACTCTGTCATTGAAGGTAATGTAATAATTGGAGCAGGTACCTCCATTGGTAATTTTGCAACTGTTTGCTCCGGTACGACCATTGGCCAGGAAAGTCAGATTTATCATAATTGTTCCATTGGCGAAGCGCCCCAGGATTTAAAGTATCAAGGGGAAAAAACAACGGTTAAAATCGGTGACCGGGTTATCATTCGTGAATCAGTAACCATAAACCGGGGCACTGCCGCTCTAGGTAAAACTACGATTGGCGATGATGTTTTATTAATGGCCTATGTTCATATTGCCCACGATTGTATGGTTGGAAGTCATGCTATCTTGGCAAATCTCACTACCCTGGGAGGCCATGTGGAAATAGGCGATTGGGCATCCCTTGGCGGTGGTGTCCTGATTCATCAGTTTTGCCGTATCGGTGAACATGCTTTTATTGGCGGTGGTTATCGAATTGTTCAGGATGTACCTCCCTATATCCTCGCTGCCGGGGAACCATTACGATTCGGAGGCATTAATCGGATTGGGTTACGCCGGCGAGGCTTTTCAAGTGAAACGCGTGATTTAATAAAAAAAGTTTACAAGGAGTATTTTTTGAACAAGGCCTCCCGCTCTGAAGCACTGACTGTAATTAAGAATGATCTGACTAATACTACTGAAGTAAAAAAAATAATAGACTTTATTGAGTCAAGTGAAAGGGGTATTATTTAATTACGATACCGCCTGATTCGGAATGAATCGAGTTTCCAACCTAATTTTTATCCTTTGTTTTTATTCGGTAGCAGCACAGTGGAGCCGATTTGATTTGGATACAATTTCTCCCTCGAATTTTAAGTCTGAGGTTCTCCCTATATTTAGACAAGGAGCATTAACTGTCGGGTTTGCCCCGCTTCTTCCTGCGTTCAATGATTGTCGTTTGCATACGGGACTTGTATTTTCCAGAGGGGTTGATTTAACCAACTCCGATTTTGCCCGTAAAAACCTTAAATGGATTCCGGTAGCATATGGATCTGTTTTGATTACTTCCAATTTGGATGTCAGGGGTAAAATCGGAGGACTTACAACGGGAAAAACTTTAATACAGCTGTCAGCATTTGGTCTGGGTTTGAAACAGGGAGTAACGACGACGAAATCTTTTTGGAAATTCGATGTGGATATTGGCCGATTACAGGTGGTTCATCAGTATCAGCTCACTTCTTATGAGTTTGCACTGAAAAGGGCTTTTTCCTTTCATCAATTACCTGTATTTCTTTCTCTGGGATCTAATCAGTTTGAAGTTCGTTTCAATCAGCAAACCAACTCTGCTTTTCCGGCTCGATTAGGAAGTAAAGTGAATTATTTAAAAACCGGGGCAATATTTAACATCAAGAGATTGTTCTTAGTTCCTCAAATAACCGGAAACACTAAGTTTATCTCTGTTTTAGTGGATCTTAATTTAGTATTCAACTGATGTCCAAACGTTTAACTATTCTTGGATCAACTGGTTCGATCGGGTTAAATACACTGAAAGTATTTGAACAGTTCCGGGAAGAGTTTCAACTGACCGGTCTTTCAGCCCATCGGAATTATCCGCTTTTAATAGCTCAGGCAAAACAATATTTACCCAAAACAGTGGTTATTGGTGATCCCAAAGCAGAAACAGTGGTAAAAAAAGAATTGATTGGTCTTGGAATTGAAGTGCTAAGTGGACGCGATGGTCTTTTAAATCTGGCGGCCCGACGGGATAATGATATTATGTTGAATGGACTGGTTGGTGCTGCGGGTATGGAACCGACCCTATGTGCTATTCAGGCAGGTGTGGATGTGGCTTTGAGTAACAAGGAAAGTCTAGTGATGGCCGGTCAACTGATTGAACGGGAGAAAGAAAAAAGTAATGCCCGGATTTTCCCGGTAGATAGTGAACACTCAGCTATCTGGCAGTGTTTGATTGGGGAATCAATCGAAGATGTGAATCGAATTATTTTAACTGGCAGCGGTGGCCCGTTCCGACAGCGGGCCATTGACACTTTTAACCAGATTAGTCCGGAAGAAGCTTTGCAACACCCCAATTGGGATATGGGGGATAAAATCACTATTGATTCTGCCACCATGATGAATAAGGGATTGGAAGTTATTGAAACATACTGGTTATTTGGTCTGACATCGGAAAAAATTGATATTGTAATTCATCCCCAGTCAGTTATTCATTCCATGGTTGAATTCAAAGATAAATCAGTAAAGGCTCAATTGGGGATTCCTGACATGAAAATACCGATCCAGTATGCCTTGACTTATCCCCGCCACCGGGCTGCAAATTGGGAACAATTAGATTTGGTTGCCGTACAGGCTTTGACCTTTGAAGCTCCGGACCTGGAACGTTTTCCCTGTATTAAACTGGCCTATGAGGCATTACATAATGGTGGGACGACTCCGGCTGTTTTGAACGTAGCCAATGAGCAGGCTGTTTACCGATTTTTGAAAGGGGAGTTGAAATTTACTGATATTCCCCGGGTCATCGAAGAAGCTTGTGGTCGGCATCATTGGATTGAAAAACCGGAATTAAAGGATTTACTGGATTTAGAACGCTGGACAAAAGAATTTGTAACATCTTTCGGTAAAAATTATCTTAATTCTGAATAGATGAACGGAATGAAAACATTAATATTTTGAAAGTATTAATACCATGACTACCCTATGGGCTACAATTGTTGTTCTGGGCGTACTTATTTTTGTCCATGAACTGGGACATTACCTGGCTGCCCGATCAATTGGTGTCCGGGTAAATCGTTTTTCCATCGGCTATCCTCCACGGATTCTGACCTTTACCTCCATCCCTGATGGATGGGAAATCAGGTTATTCTTTTTTCGCCGGAATCAGGATGGGAAACTTAAATGGACCCCGATTAAAACGGTTTTTATTTCTAAGCCAGGAAGAAGTGGTAGTTTAACGGAATATTGCCTGTCCATTATACCATTCGGTGGTTATGTCAAAGTTGCCGGTATTATCGATGAAAGTCTGGATACGAATATTGAATACAAACCCGATGAATTAATGAGTAAACCGCGCTGGGCTCAAATCTGGTTCATGAGTGCCGGCGTAATCATGAATGTATTGTTAGCCTATATTCTTTTTACCGGTGTGGCCATTTACATGGGGAAACCGGTAATATCTGATGAACCGATTATTTCTGAGTTGGTTCCGGATATGCCGGCAGAATCCGCCGGACTTTTACCAGGGGACCGGATTCTGGAAATAAACGATCAAACCGTATCCAGTTGGGAGGATCTTACTAAAATTATTCACGCAATCCCTGAAAGGAGAATAACACTGACTTATTTGCGGGGTAATCACAAAGACAATCTGGATTTAGTGACCCAATTGAATGTCAACTCTAGCACCGGTGATACGGTGGGTGTAATTGGTATTTATCCCCAATTTGATTATCAACCGATCACATTTGCTGAAGGCTTAAAAACAGGCGCTGTTTCTACATTAAGAGGATTCGGTCTGTTGATATTATCCATTCAGATGATTACCAGTGGTAAAGCCTCCATTAAAGATCTAGGCGGCCCGATTTTGATAGCTCAACTGGCCGGTGAATCAGCCCGGGCTGGCTGGATCCCGCTGTTCACTTTAATGGCATTAATCAGTTGTAATCTGGCCTTTTTGAATGTTTTACCAATACCAGGATTGGATGGCGGTCATATCTTAATCACTCTGATTGAAGGAACCATCCGGCGGCCTTTAACAACTCGTACCCGTCTGGTGATTCAACAGATTGGGATGACCTTATTGCTTTTATTGATGGTGACGGTGATTATAAATGATATTGGTCGCTTATTTACTAATTAACCTGCCGTAAATATAAAGTCATTGAACCGTATTTCAACTTAATCTGAATCTTTAGTGGTAAACGTTCTTTATCATCTGTAAACCAGATCTGCATATCTCCCTGATTTTTAAACAGGGTTCTCCCTTTTTTATAGGGTTTTACCACTTTGCAAATGTAACTGCCAAAAGGTACATTTACGATTTCCTTCCCGGTAACCACCAGATCAAATTCGGTATTTTTTCTATTTTCATAGGTTGAAAATGACATCGGTTTATTCACTTCTAGGGGAATTGTCCTTAAATAATAAAACATTGAGTAAGGATCCCGGACTTCAAAATTAATCTTGCTGGTATCCTGATTGGTAATCGCAATCATATTATCGTAATCAACAATCATGTGGGTACGTTTTTTATAGGGTCCTTCCCTGATTTTTTTACGCATTTTGTGAGTGTACAATTTGGTTTTATCCAGCCAGATATCCACACGGTCGCGAATTTTAAAAATCTGATCAGCCAATTTCCCCGTATGGGCTGAAAAACTCACATGATAGGAAGGATAGTTGTTGATTGTGTCCATTCCGTGGACCTGTAAAACGGCTTCTCCCACGGGAATATAGTTAAATTCAGCGTTGTAGATTAATAATTCTCCAACACGGAACGGAATATTCTGCCCTTTTAGTACTACGGTTAAAAATGTAAAAAGAATAGAAATAATGAACGGAAAATTTTTCATGGACGTACAATTTTCAGTTTTGATTTTTCCAGTTTATAAACAGTGGATCCTTTGGACCCGGGCAGTGGTCCGCCATCGATCAGCAAATCAATATCGGTACCAAATTGCTCCTGAATTTGATCAGGGTTATTCAAGGGCGTTTTGCCAACCCGGTTAACGCTGGTAGTTGTAATTGGAAAACCAAGCCGTTCCACCAACGTAGGGCCGAATGGATGGGCCGGAATCCGGATACCCAAGCTATCATTGGGACCCATGATTTTAAAATGTACAATATCCTTTTTCACCGGTAAAATAATTGTAGTAGATCCCCGTAAATACTGTTTTACCAATTCCCAATCTTCGTAGGAAATAGTAGTCCAGCTTAATACCGTATTCTGATCGGGAGCAATGACACTCAAGGGTGTCTGTCGGCCTTTGATGCGGTTTAATCTGTCGATAGCTTCAGCGTTTCGGGCGTCAACTCCAAAACCGTATAATGTATCGGTTGGGTAGACAATCAGCCCGCCAAAAAGAATGGCATTTCCTGCTAATTGAATGGCATTTTTTGATTTGATTGAAATTCGTTTGGGAATGGAGGCGGTCAAATGGAAGGAGCCTTTGTTTTCCATTTACGATGAAACCAGAAATAATGATCCGGGTATTCACGAACCATTTGCTCCAGCATGGCAGTGTAGGCTTGGGTAAAGTTTCTTACACTTTTGGCCGTTTCTGCAATCACCGATTGAAAATGTAATGTTAAATCATCGGTATTATTTTTATAAGCAGTGGCAAAAACTGCCGGTGCTTTTGTTCGTAGATGAAAGATAGCCGCACCCTTAGGTGTTGAAGACAGCTGATTGAAAAATTTTACAAACACTCCTTTTTTTCTGGCATCCTGATCACTGGCCAGAACCAACACACCGCCTTTCTTCAAAACCTTATGCATGGTCTCCACAGGTGTATTTTTGTAAAGTTGATGGACCTGACTTTTGCTACGAATCTCCCTGAAAAATAAATCTGCTCCCCGATTCCGCTGTCGCTGGATGATTCCATAACAAGGATAACCATTCACTCCTAACCAGTAAACCAGTATTTCCCACATTCCAAAATGAGCGGTGATTAGGATTACTCCCTTACCCTGCTTAAAAGCTTTTTCCAATACTTTTTGTCCGTGCACTTTAATGGTAGTATCTTCAATTGATTTGGGGAGGGTGATGAACTCAATGAAGTTACTGCAAAATAGAATATAGCAACGCTTTAAAATCCGGTTAATCCAGAATGGAGGTTTCTGGGGAAAGGCCTTTTGCAGATTTATTTCGGCCTGCTTCTTTCGAATGGGAATATAATGATAAACAAAGGAGGCTAATAATTGAGCAACTTTTAAACGCGCTTGCTTTGATTTTGCTCCCAGATTTCTGGCAATGAATCTCAAGCAATAGTAGGTTATTTTGGCTGTCCAGGTCATTTAGAGCGAATACTTTCTGCCGACAAATGAATTAAATCTAACTTAATTTCGACTCACCAGCATTGATTTTATACATGCATAACGGCTAATATCAAACAAATGCGAAAACGCTTTCATCGGTTACTACTCCTTGTTTTTTTGTCAGTGGGATTTTCCAAGGGACTGGTTTACCGTGTCCCTATTCATGATGTTATTGATTTAGGATTACCACCTTTCATCGAGCGCAGCATTTCCATGGCAACGGAGGCGGGAGCCGATGTGATTATTTTTGATATTGATACTTTTGGGGGTCGCTTGGATGCGGCTACCCAGATTAAAGATGCCATTTTAAGTTCCACTATTCCTACGATTGCGTTTATAAATCGCCGGGCGATTTCAGCAGGGGCGCTTATTTCACTTTCCTGTGAGAAAATTTATATGACGGGAGGTGGTACAATCGGAGCAGCAACTGCTGTGGATATGTCCGGTAAGAAAGCCAGTGAAAAGGTAATCAGCTACATGCGGGAAGAAATGGCCTCCACCGCTGAAAGAAGGAATCGGAATGTTGAAATCGCAAAGGGAATGGTAGATGAAGAGCTGAGTTTTACCCATTTGGTCATTGACGGAGATTCGATTGAAGTAGCGGATCTGGAAGGTCGGAAAGAAGGGAAACTAATAACCCTAACAACTGAAAAAGCACTGAAGTATAAGATTGCCGATGGGAAGACAGAGTCATTTGATGAATTACTTTCCCTTCTGGAGTACGAAGATGCCGTCGTTCGCAGTACCAGTGAAAACTGGTCTGAATCATTGGTACGTTTTCTTACTAATCCGATTGTGGCTTCTTTGTTAACGACCTTTGGTTTTCTGGGCATTTTATTTGAGTTGCAAAGTCCTGGTTGGGGAATCCCCGGAACAGTAGGATTAATTTGCCTTGGTTTGTCCTTGGGTGCTTCCTACATTGTCGAATTGGCAACCATGACAGATATGCTGATCATCCTTGGTGGTGTGATTCTGCTTTTAATTGAAATGCTGTTTATTCCCGGTTTTGGAGTGGCTGGTATTGGCGGTATTATTCTGTTACTGTGGGGGTTATACGGTCTGCTGTTACCGGATATCCCCGTTGGCAGTGAGATAGAGTCTATGGCATTATGGGGATTAACGATTGGTATTATTGGCGGTCTGGTAGGATTGGTACTACTGTTCAAGTTGATGACCAAAACCTCCTTCTGGCAAAAACTCACCGCTCCGGGCGTGGAAAAAGCTGAATATGGTTACAGCATTTCTTTGGGGTTAGAATCAATGGTTGGAAAGGAAGGAATTGCCCAGTCAGATTTACGCCCTTCCGGGTGGGTGCAGGTAAATGATCAAAAAATATTTGTAGTTAGCGAAGGCGATTTTATCAATAAAAATTCAACTGTTAAGATTTTGTCAGTAGACGGAAATAGAGTTGTAGTCAGAAAATTAAATCATGAGCTAAAGGAGTAAATCATGAATGTTATATCCATTTTTCTTTTGTCAATGGTGGTTGTTCTTGTATTTCTTTTGTTTTATTTCGTACCCATCGGCATGTGGATTCAGGCGGTTGTCAGCCTTGGGTTGGGACATATTACGATAATTGATCTAATCCGGATGCGGTTAAGAAAAATTTCACCCCGTCTGGTTGTAGACGGTGTAATAAACAGTCAAAAGGCAGGGCTTGAAAAGGTAACTACCGATATGCTGGAGACCCACTATCTGGCCGGGGGAAATGTGGCCAACGTGGTGGCGGCCCTTATTGCCGCCGATAAGGCAAAAATTCACCTTCCCTTTGAAATTGCCACAGCGATCGATCTTGCCGGACGGGACGTCAAGACCGCCGTTCAAACCAGTGTTTACCCTAAAGTGATTGACGCTCCCCGGGATGGTTATTTAGCAGCGGTGGCCAAGGACGGGATTGAACTAAAAGCCCGGGCGCGGGTGACGGTACGGACTAATATTCCGGGTCTTGTAGGCGGTGCAACCGATGATACTATCATTGCCCGGGTCGGGGAAGGTATTGTGAGCGCGATTGGGTCTGCCGCGTCTTATTCAGA
>JBHHUS010000012.1:0-41014 GCA_046861615.1 Fidelibacterota bacterium | reverse complement strand
CCCACGCTCATGACCACCATATGCAGGTCCGAACTGAAATCGGCTAAGATTTCCTCTGCCGTGCCCTCATAATGGGCCAGGGGATTGTTGGGATTGCTGTACTGGTCCAGGATGTGAGAGTTGGGGATTTCCTTGTTGAGGCGTTTGGCTACTTCAAAAATACCCTCGGGGTCGTCGTGACCCGCTTCTGTCGGTGTTCGGACAATTTCCGCCCCCAGGGCACAGAGCACCACTTCCTTTTCCATGCTCATTTTCTCCGGCATGACGATAATCATCCGGTACCCCCTGATGGCCGCCGCCAGGGCCAGGCCGATGCCCGTATTGCCGGAGGTGGCTTCAATGATTGTATCGCCCGGTTTGAGACGGCCTTCAGCTTCCGCTTGCTGAACCATCCGGTAGCCGATCCGGTCTTTGACGGAGCCGCCGGGATTTACAAATTCACATTTCACGTAGAGATTACAAGCCAGGTCAGAGCCAATTTTATTCAATTTTACAATTGGCGTATTGCCTATGGCCTCCAAAACAGTATTCGCAATCATGAGACTTCTTTCTTTAAGCGGGTTAAATCAAGTAACTTTTCACGGTGCAAGTTTAGTAAAAATTGGCTGGAGTAATTAAGATGAATCTTTTAAATAGTAAAATTGCAGTTATCACCGGTGCCGGCCGGGGGATCGGTAAAGCTACGGCGGAACGCTTTGCCCGGGAAGGGGCCGCTGTAATCGTGGCTGAGTTCGACGACACTACCGGACAGAAAACAGCCGATAGCATCGGGGGAACGTTTATTCAAACAGACGTGAGCGTTTCGAAGAGTGTGAAGGCCTTGTTTGAGACCGTAAAATCAAAATTCGGTCACCTGGATATTCTGGTAAACAATGCGGGCATTCTCCACGATGCCACCTTAAAGAAACTGGAACCGGAGGATTTTGACCGGGTGTTAAACGTGAACCTCCGGGGGGTTTATTTATGCACCAAGTATGCAGCTGAAATCATGCGGGAGCAGAGCAGCGGGGTGATTTTGAATGCTTCTTCGGTGGTGGCCCACTTCGGTAATTTCGGTCAGACCAACTACGTGGCCACCAAGGCCGGTGTCATCGGCATGACCAGGGTTTGGGCCCGGGAACTGGCCAAGGACGGGATCCGGGTGAATGCCGTGGCTCCGGGCTTTATTACCACGGCCATGACCGCCCAGATGCCGGAGAAAATTATTACCATGATGGCGGAAAAAGTACCATTAAAGCGCTGGGGCACGCCGGAAGACGTGGCTAATGTGTACTGTTTCCTGGCCAGCGATGAAGCCGGATATATTAACGGGGCCGTCATTAACGTCGATGGCGGCGTGGTGGTTTGAGGATGAGATGAAAAAAATCCTGATCATTTCCGCCACCACCCGCAACAATTTAGCCCTGGCCCGGCAATTGGGAACGCTGATCAATAAATTGGATGCCCGCTTCAAAGTACTGAGTCTGGAGGATTTTGCCCTGCCCCTGTTTACCCCTTCCGCCAAAATCGATTCAAGTGTAGTGGAACAATTAGCCGGGACCTTTCAGGCTCATGATGGTTTTCTGTTTTGTGCCCCGGAATATAACGGCGGCGTCCCGCCGATTATGTCCAATGCCATTGCCTGGATATCGGTCACAACCGACAACTGGCGGGCGGCCTTCAACGGCAAATGCGCCCAGTTGGCCAGCCACAGCAACGGATCCGCCACCCGCTTTTTCTCCGCGTTTCGCAGCCAACTGGAATACCTGGGCGTGCTGGTGATGCCCCGGGTTATTTCCCGAACGAATAACAGTGATCTGAAGCTGGATTCGGTGGAACGAATATTGGCGCATTTTATTAGTCACGTTTAAATCTCTATAAAATAAAAAAGGGCTTAACTAAGCCCTTTTTTATGCTGGTTAACCTGAAATTCAGGAGATCTTGATCTCCCGTTCTTTCGGCAGAACTTCCGCTGATTTTGGTATGGTAACGGTGAGAATTCCGTCGTTGAATTTGGCCGCGATTTTTTCTTCTTCAATCAATTCCGGCAGGCGGAAAGTCCGGTTGAAAGCGCCAAACTGCCGTTCCTGATAGTGGTAATTGTCCTTATCGGTTTTCTTTTCCACTTTCCGCTCACCGCTGATGGACAAAACGCCATCGCGAACATTAACTTTCACATCCTTTTTGTTCATTCCGGGTACATCAGCTTTCAGGATATATTCCTTTTCCGTTTCCTCGATATCCACCGCCGGCACCCAGTCGGTTAAAGGATGATTGACAATGTTCCAGTTCTCATTGAAAAAATTCTCGATCATACGATCAAAACCGCTCATTAGTGAAGTTCTGGGATTCCATTTTACTAAAGTCATTGTTGTGCTCCTTTCGTTTAGTTAGCTGGTTTCAGTTCCGCCTCACCTAAAGCAATCTTCGGGCCATCACTGAAAGGCTTGACGATTTATCAGGCCGGTTTGCTGATATGACCATCCGGGTTGAGCCGGTGGCAGACGTGTGTGCAAATATTTCCGGTTTGAGCGGCAAAGACAACCCTCGGCTTCGTGATTGGTTGATAATTGTAAATGGCCTAATTTCGGTCTCAATATTTTTTAGAAAATAAGAGGATTTAATTTACTCCATGAAATCGCTTGCTCTTTTTGGTGGTCAACCTGTTCGAACGAAACCTTTTCCTGCCTGGCCCCGGTTAACGGCCGAGCTGGGAAAAAATGTTCTTCATACTTTAAAAAATGATCGTTGGGGGGTGGGAAGCAGGGCTGTGTTAGACTTTGAACAGGCTTTTGCCAGGTTTCAGGATGCAGATTATTGTATCAGCACCGGAACGGGCACAGCGGCTCTATGGGTTGCCCTGAAAGCGGCGGGAATCAAGGCCGGCGACGAAGTCATTGTTCCAGCCTACACTTTCATCGCCACGGCTTCGGCGGTCATTCTGGCCAATGCAGTGCCGGTGTTTGTAGATATCGATCCGGAAACGCTGAATCTGGATCCTCAGCTCCTGGAGGCGGCCGTTACGGAAAAAACCAGGGTTATTATTCCCGTTCATATCGGAGGTAATCCTGCTCAGTTGGATCAGATTTCAGCAATTGCCGCCAAGCATGATTTAATCGTCCTGGAAGACGCTGCCCAGGCCCACGGCGCGGAATGGAAAAGCCGCAAGGTGGGGGCGATCGGTACCGGGGGTATTTTCAGTTTTCAGAGTTCAAAGAATATGACCGCCGGCGAGGGCGGAGCAATCGTCTCTGATGATCAACGTTTCATCGAGGCTTGTTTTTCCTACCACAACTGTGGCCGGGTGAGGGGGAAAGCCTGGTACCAGCACGATTTTTTGGGTGGGAATTTCCGGTTGAATGCGGTTGCCGCTAGTATGTTGTTGACTCAGTTAAACACCCTGGAAGACGATATGGCCCTGCGGGATCACAATCGAGCGAAGCTGGATGAAGTCCTGGGGCAGATTCCGGGGCTTACAACCGTAATACAGTATCCTGAAACCAGCCGTCAATCGCATCACATTTACATCCTCCGTTACAACCAGGAGGAATTCAACGGCATTCACCGGGAGGTCTTCTTTAAAGCCATGCAGGCGGAAGGTATTTTCACCTATGGCGGTTACACACCGCTGTACCGGGAGCGCTTGTTCATCACCAATACGGCGGAATACCCCTGGTTGGCGGATTACGACTTTGGGAGTATTACCATGCCTGTTACGGAAAGAATTGCCAATCAGGAGGCCGTCTGGTTAAAACAGAATCACCTCCTGGGAACTGAGCAGGATATTCAAGATATTATCGCTGCCTTTGAGAAAGTGACCACAACCCTGAAACGTGAACCAGAATTATTCAAGGAATTGTCTGTATGAGTGACATTAATTTAAAGGATTTACTGTCGGCCATTGATGTTGACGCCGATTGGGTAGGATTGCGGGAAGTGAATGAGACCGCCACCACCCGGCTGGTCCGTGATGGACACCCCCAGCGGAATACCCGCAATCAAACCCATGGATTGATGGTGGAAGTTCTGGCCGAAGGTCAGTTCGCTTACTCCAGTCTGAATAGTTTTGATAAACGGCAGGTTCAGGAAGCGGCTGTCAAGGCCCTGGAGCAGGCCCGAAAAGCAGCCCGCTATGCCGTATTTGCATTCACGCCGGAAGCACGGCCGGTCAATAAGGGCAGCTATCGCTCACCCTATCAAAAAGATTCCGCAGCCATTTCCCCGGGAGAATTGAATGAGCTTCTGTTAAAAGCAAATGCTGCCTTAAAGGTGTCTGACAAAATTGTCAGCGTCACTGCATTGAATATATTGACTGAAACGAAATTCCGCTATTGCAGCTCAAACGGTTCCGATATTGAACAGGATTTTCTGTTGCTTGAATTTGATTTGATTGCCATTGCCCAGGACGGAACGATCCAGCAGCAGCGCAGTGACGGTGGCATGCGGGGCAGTTGCCGGCAGATCGGCGCTGAATTCTTTGATCAGGAACGCATCCTGGCCCGGGCGGCACAGATCGGTTCACAGGCGGTGGAACTGTTAACGGCGGAGGAATGTCCTGAAGGAAAATTTGACCTGGTTCTGGCTCCGGATCAAATGATGCTGCAGATTCATGAAAGTGTGGGACATGCCCTGGAGGTGGACCGGATCCTGGGTGATGAACGCAACTATGCCGGCTGGTCATTCGTGAAACTGGAGGATTTCGGAAAACTGCGTTACGGTTCTGATTTGATGAATATTCTCTTCGATCCCACCGTTTCAGGCGAATTTGCCTCCTACGGGTACGATGACGGCGGTCTGAAAGCGGAAAAACAGTATATTGTTAAAAACGGAATGCTGGTTCGGGGGCTGGGCGGTAAAGAAAGCCAGATTCGCTCCGGCGTCCCGGGGGTGGCCAATTTCAGGGCCATGAGCTGGAACCGGACGCCTATCGACCGCATGGCCAATTTGAATCTGGAACCGGGTGACTCCTCATTTGAGGAAATCATCGCTGCGGTTGATTATGGTATTTACATGGAAAGTAACCGTTCCTGGTCGATTGACGATTACCGGAATAAATTTCAGTTTGGTTGTGAATACGGAAAATTGATCGAGAACGGGAAATTAACCCAAACATTGAAAAATCCCAATTACCGGGGAATCAGCACACCGTTCTGGAGAAACCTGGCCCGGGTGGGAAATGAAGATACTTTTGGTATTTACGGAACACCCAATTGCGGAAAAGGGGAACCTAACCAGATTATTCGGGTGGGTCATGCTTCACCGGTTTGTCTGTTTAAGAATGTTGAAATCTTTGGAGGCGTGTAACGATGGAATCGATTTTTAAGGCCATTTCCAGCCGACTGTTTTCCGGCTTGTCAGCCGGTGAAATCCTGCAACTTTCGCTGAAAGGGGAGCAAAGCCAGTTTATTCGTTTTACCAACTCCAGGGTCAGGCAAACGGGCTTATTGGAGGAGGCGGATTTGAAAATCAGATTGATTAACAACGAGCGTACCTGTTCCAGCAGTTTAACCATCGGTCCTGACACGGAGGTTAATGACCGGCTGGCCCTGGAGGCGTTGAATCGTATGAGAGCAGAATTACCCCAGCTACCGGTGGATCCGTTTATTGCCACGCCTACCGGTACAGGCTCCAGCCGGGCGGTTCGAACCAGCGACGGGTTACCGTTTGAGACTGCTGTCGAGCAGTTGTTACCGGTAATGCAGGGGGTGGACCTGGTGGGCATCTGGGCTTCCGGAAAGGTGTATTACGGCGCCGCTAATTCCCTCGGTCAGCACCATTGGTTTGAAAGCGACTCCTACTCCCTGGATTTTTCGCTGGTGAATCGTGAGCACAAAATGGTTAAAGGTACCTTTGCCGGATTGGATTGGGATCAGCAGGAATATGAAAATTTTATTATAGCCAAAAAGGAAAAATTGGCCTTGATGTCCCGGAAAACGGTTAATATTAAACCGGGTGAGTACCGGACCTGGTTTGCTCCTGCAGCCGTCTCGGATTTTCTGGACATGTTATCCTGGAATGGCATCAGCGAAGCCGCCATTCAACAGGGGCGCAGCAGTTTCAGCCGGATGCGTCATGACCGGATTCGACTTTCGAAGCAGTTCTCGCTGACGGAGAATTTTACCAGCGGACTGGTACCCCGGTTTAATTCCCAGGGGGAAGTGGCCCCGGAAAAACTGCCATTAATTGAACGGGGAGTCCTGAAAAATACGCTGGTAAGTTCCCGGACAGCTTCCGAATATGGTCTCCAATCCAATTTTGCCGAAAATGAGGAATTTCTCCGGGCTCCTGATATGTTGCCCGGGGACCTGAAAGAAGCAGATATTTTGAAACAACTGGGTACGGGTCTGTACATTTCCAATATTCATTATTTGAATTGGAGTGATAATTCCGCCGGCCGGATTACCGGACTGACTCGCTACGCCTGTTTCTGGGTGGAAAACAGTGAAATTATGGGTCCTATCGGTACCATGCGTTTCGACGACACTTTTTACCGTTTTTTCGGCACGGAACTGGAAGCAGTTGGAGCAACGGCGAAAATGATTCCCAACGTCCTGACCTATGAAGGTCGGAGTACGGCCGGTACCTTCTGTCCCGGTATTCTGGTGAACGCCTTTTCGCTGACGCTGTAAATCAGCAGTCGGGTGACCTTGAGGATCGATTAACAGGATCGCAAAATTCAGTGAACTGAAAAGCGGGTTTAAAATTTACAGTTTGTGCCCGAGACTGGAATCGAACCAGCACGACCTTGCGGTCACTAGACCCTGAACCTAGCGCGTCTACCAATTCCGCCACCCGGGCATCAAAAAGCGAGCGGAAATTAATCTGTCAATTCATCTGTCGGCAAGGAATAAACTTGGAGGGCCGTTGAACTTTTCTGTATTTTTCCCACTGGAATCTTGAAAATGGATGTAAAGATTGTTGCCAGAAATCGGAAAGCGTACCACGAATACCATATTCTTGAAAAATATGAAGCCGGAATTGAACTGTCAGGAAGCGAAGTTAAAAGTATTCGCGAAGGTCGTGCCAGTCTCAAAGAAGGTTTTATTCAGGTGCGTAAAGGCCAGGTCTGGTTAATCGGTATGCACATCAGCCCTTACTCCCACACCGGTTACAGCGGCCATGAACCCATCAGGGACAGGAGATTATTATTACGCAAACGGGAAATCATGAAACTGAACCAGTTCATTACTCAAAAAGGATTAACTGCTATTCCGTTACAATTATATTTTAACCTCCGGGGCTGGGCGAAGGTGGAAATCGGTGTTGCCAGGGGGAAAAAGTTCTACGATAAACGTGAAGCGATTAAAGCCCGGGATCTGGAACGGGATAAAAACAGAGAATTGCGGAAAAAAGGATGAAATTTTTACCGGTCAATGAACAGTGGGAACTGATCTCCCGGGGAGTGGAAGAAATTATCCCCACAGCAGAGTTAAAATCCAAACTTAGCCGGTCCTTCAAGATCGGAGAGCCTTTGAAAGTGAAGTTGGGATGCGATCCCAGCCGCCCGGATCTCCATATTGGTCATGGAGTTGTGTTGCGAAAACTGCGTCATTTCCAGGACCTTGGCCACCAGGCGATCCTGGTAATTGGCGATTTCACCGCCATTATCGGCGACCCCTCCGGAAGGAATAAGACCCGTCCTCAATTATCCCTGGAAGAAGCGAAAAAGAATGCCGAATCCTACGTGGAACAAGCTAAAGTAATTCTGGATATCAATAGCCTTAAAATATTATATAATTCAGCATGGCTGGATTCTATGTCCTTCAGTTCGGTCGTCAGGCTGGCCAGTCATTATACCGTGGCCCGGATGTTGGAACGGGATGATTTTACTAAGCGTTTTCGCTCCGAGGCACCGATTTCAATTCATGAATTTCTCTATCCTCTGGCCCAGGGGATGGATTCAGTGGAATTGCAGGCGGATGTGGAATTAGGCGGAACGGACCAAAAATTCAATTTACTGGTGGGGCGTGATTTACAGCGGGAATACGGGCAGGATCCACAGGTGATTATTACTTTACCGCTGTTGGAGGGAACCGATGGAATTGAGAAAATGTCCAAGTCCTACGGTAATCATATCGGGCTGACAGATTCACCGGAGAATATGTACGGCAAAGCCATGTCGATTCCCGATACTTTGATTCTTAAATATTTTCTGTTGGGAACCGATGCCGATTCACAAACACTGGAAAGGGTGGAGCGTCAATTGAACGATCCCACCGTCAATCCCCGGGACATAAAACGGGAATTGGCCCGGTCACTGGTAACCCTGTATTTTGATCAGGATACAGCCGTAAAAGCGGAGCAGCATTTTGACCGCGTTGTTGTTCAAAAAGACCTTCCTGAAGAAATAAACGAAATTATTCTGGATACCGTTCGTCCCCTGGTGGATGTGATCTTCGAATCCGGATTGACCAAAAGTAAGGGTGAGTGCCGCCGATTGATTCTTCAACGTGCTGTCAAACTGAACGGGGAAACGATTTCCGATAGTTCCTGCCAGCTTACTCCCGGGGAAGAAGTTGTAATTAAAGTCGGGAAACGGCGGTTTTTAAAAGTTAAATAATGAAAAAACTTATCTGCCTGTTGCTGGCAGGTTTACTCTTTTTTACCTGTAGTAGTCGTGAGGAAAAACCCCGCCTGATTGTTTTTATTTCTGTGGATCAACTAGTCCCTGATTTACTGGATAAATATGATCCGTTATTCAAAGGAGGCTACCATTGGTTTCGTCAACACGGTGAAAATTACGCCAATACTTACCACGAGCACGGTTACACCACAACCGGAGCCGGACATTTTGTTCTTGCCTCCGGGCAATATCCCGGTCCCCATGGAATCATCGGAAATAACTGGTACGATCGGAAGCTCCGGAAAAGTGTTTATGCCGTGGAAGACAGTTTGGCGCAAATGTTTGATGGAACCGATACCGGTAAATCGTACCGACAGATAAATTCCACTGCCCTGGGTGACTGGCTGAAATCAGCGGATCCTAAAGCGAAAGTCTTTTCGGTGGCTTTAAAGGATCGGGCTGCGATTATGCTGGGAGGGAAAAATCCGGACCTCGTACTGTGGTATAATTGGAAAGGTGCTTTTACAACTTCTGACTATTACGCTCAGACACTTCCGGGGTGGGTGCAAACATTCAATAAAAATTTAAATTTATTGAGTTACCGCGATTCGGTCTGGAACCATATTTTACCTCTGGAAACGTATGACCAATATGCCCGCCCGGATTCTTTCCCCGGTGAGATTGACCGCCATAAGGATGATTACTACAATCCGGTGCTGCCTTTTTTCTTCGACAGCACCTACAGCGACGAAAAACTACTGGATGGCATCGGCGGGACACCGTGGGGCGACCGGATTACCCTGCAGTTAGCCCAGGCCTGTATTCGTAAAAATCGGCTGGGTAAGGACCGGGTACCCGATATCATGTTCATCAGTCTCTCGGCCAATGATTGGATCGGGCATGATTTTGGACCTTTTTCACAGGAAATGATGGATAATCTGCTCCGGACGGATCGTGCCCTCATGAAGTTGATTACTTTTGTGGAGGCTTATGTGGGGAAAGGGCGTACTGTATATGTCCTCACTGCTGATCATGGGTCCGGCCCCATTCCGGAATATGCCCGGCTGCAGGGACGGGACTCAGGCAGAATCAATCGTCCGGAGATAAAATCGAGAGCCAAGGCTGCGCGGGATGAGATTGAATCTAAATATGGTTCAAACCTGGCAGTTTCCTACGGTCAATTTGTTTATTACAACGATGCGCTGTTGAAGCAGAGGAATATTCCCAAACAGGTTCTTACGGATATTTTCCGGAAACATTTAAACGGTGTTCAGGGACTGGCGGCGATCATGACTAAAGATGAATTGTTAGCTGGTATCGATACTACAGTGATTGCTGAAAGAATGCGGCATATGCTTCACCCGGTTAATAGTCCTGATCTCTGGCTGCTCAATAAAAAATATTGGACTTTCCGCTATCCCCTGGGTTCTACCCATGGCTCTCCCTATGATTATGATAGTCATGTTCCGCTTTATTTTGCCAGAGCTCTCTGGATCAGTACAATTGTAAACGATCAAAAGGCAACCATTGACATTGCTCCGGCACTGGCCCGCTTATTAGAAGTGGGATACCCGGAACAGGTTGACGGTACTCCTTTTGAAATCAATCCTTGATTCTGTTGTAAGCAAAATATTTTATTTTTCCCTGTAACCAAGGAATTAACTGTTTATCCAATGGTATAAAACGGGTAGATTTTAATACTGTATTTCATAGAATTAAGGAGTCGAAATGTCTGAAACAGTTCTTGAATTTTCTGATAATAATTTTGAGACTGAAGTATTAAAAGCGGACCAGCCGGTATTGGTTGATTTCTGGGCGGAATGGTGTGGTCCCTGCCGGGTCATCGGGCCGACGGTGCACGAAATTGCCGATGAATATGCCGGGAAGGTTAAAGTAGGTAAGGTCAATGTTGATCATAATCAAAATATTGCCATGAAGTATGGCATTCGCAGTATTCCCGCTTTATTGATTTTCAAAGGGGGTACGATTACGGACCAGATTGTGGGGGCGGTCCCTAAAGCAAGAATAACCGAATTACTTGAAAAGGTTATTTAAACGAATTTTTAAATAAACAGCATGAATCAAAAGGTAATTATTATAGGTTCCGGTCCTGCCGGATTAACGGCTGCGCTTTACAGTGCAAGGGCCAATTTGAAACCGGTAGTGTTCGAGGGAATTCAACCCGGGGGTCAGTTAACCATTACGACTGAAGTGGAAAATTTCCCCGGCTTCCCGAATGGGATCATGGGACCTGAATTAATGGATTTAATCCGGGAACAGGCCAAACGGTTTGGTGCGGAATGTATTTTTAAACATGTGTCCAAGGTGGATTTCTCCACGTACCCCTTTAAAATTTGGGTTGGAGAAGAGTCCTATCAGGCCGATGCGATTATCATTGCTACGGGAGCCTCGGCCCGAATGATGGGTCTGGATTCTGAAAAAGAGTTGATGGGCTATGGCGTCTCAGCCTGTGCCACCTGCGATGGATTTTTTTACAAGGATAAGAAGGTTCTGGTAGTTGGTGGCGGTGATTCTGCCATGGAAGAAGCGACTTATCTGACTAAGTTCGCATCAGAAGTAGTTATTGTTCATCGGCGTGACGAGTTAAGGGCATCCAAAATAATGCAGGAAAAAGCTCTTTCGAATCCGAAAATTTCCGTTGCCTGGAATTCGGTTATTGCCGAAATCCTTGGTAGTCGGGAAGGTGGTGTAACCGGCGTGACGATGAAAGACACCCGGACCGGTGAATTAAGAAATGAACCCTGTGACGGTGTTTTTATGGCCATTGGACATCAACCAAATACATCCTTGTTCACCGATCAACTGGATATGGATAAAAAAGGCTATATTATGACCAGGGATAGCAGTACCGCTACGAGTATTCCCGGCGTTTTTGCCTGTGGAGATGTACAGGATCATGTCTATCGCCAGGCGATAACCGCCGCCGGTTCCGGATGTATGGCGGCCATTGATGCGGAGCACTATTTGGAATCGCGCCAGGATTAGATTCCAATCTTTCCTTTTGATTCATCGCTGATTTCTTACAAAGGAGTCACGAATGAACCAGAGAGCAACACTGATTTATGAGATTCAAAACCTGAAAAAGGTTTATAAGAATCAGAGCGTATTAAATATAAGCCGGCTAAAGTTTCATCGGGGTACAATCTATGGGATAGCCGGACCCATCGGTTCAGGGAAATCTTCCCTTTTACGGATTTTAGCCGGTCTGGAAAAACCCACGGAAGGGACGGTCCATTTTGAGAACAAGGAATTCAAAACCAACTGGCTGGGTAAAATTACACCTGATCCGGATATTCTGTTAGCCAGCGTCGATGGACTCCCCAAAGGGCGTAAAGTTTCGGACGTTGTTAATGTCTTTCATAAGGATCGCCAGAAAATTATCGTTTCCCGGTATTTTCAAAGCGGTAACTGGAAACTGCTCTGGGATCGTCCGGTTACCAGTCTTTCACCGGGAGAACTGGCCTGGTTGAATATGGTCATTGCTACCGAGAGTGATCCGCGGGTGTTACTGCTGGATGATTATGGTACCCTGTTTGATCCGGACCTGGAGAGCGTCTTCAGAAACCGCCTTCAACACATGAACCGGGATTTGGGAACAACCATCATTTTGGCTGCGCCGACTGATTTCAATATTAAGCAATTTGCTTCGGTGCTTATTTATCTGGATAACGGCCATATTTCCAAGATTCGATCGGGTTCTGCTAAACGGGCGTACAGCCGTCATCCCCGCCGGTCTTAGTGGCCACAGGTCTGATATATTCCCCCTGTTTCCGGGACCATAAAACCGGTCCCGGTTTTCCGGAAACGCCTCAGCGATTAACGGAAATCTACCAGAAACTGGAGAAACACCTGTTACCCCGGTTAACGGTCCTTGAGCCGGGCAGTCCTGACTCCGCTCTGGCGGAGTTGGTTCACACTTCCCGATATATTGATCGTGTAAGGGCGGCGGCTCTTCGGGGTGATCCGGTTATTGACTGCTCCGATAATCCAATTTGTAAACATTCCTATTCAGTTGCTTTGCTGGCTCTTTCGGGAGTGGTTACGGGAGTTGAACAGATATTGAAACGTGAGTTTAAGAATGCCATGGTATTGTTACGGCCTCCGGGTCATCACGCTGAAATTGATCAGGCAATGGGATTTTGTCTGTTTAATAATGCGGCGGTTGCCGCCCGCTATTTGCAGAAATTCCATTCTGTTAACCGAATTATGATTATTGATTTTGACGTTCACCATGGAAACGGTACCCAGCATATTTTTGAAGAGGATTCCGGTGTATTTTATTTAAGTTTACACCAACATCCCTTTTATCCCGGGACCGGATTAAAAGCGGAAAATGGCATAGGGAAAGGAAAAGGTTTTACCCTAAATTTCCCCCTGCCGGCGGGAAGTGATGACCAGGTGTACTTTGATCTGATGAAAAATGAAGTGACAGATGCTGTTTTGCGATATCAACCTGAATTCCTTATTTTATCTTCTGGATTTGATGCCCATGAAAATGATCCCGTTGGCGGAATGCAGGTTTCCAGCGCTGGTTTTCAACTGATGACGCGGTCACTTGTACAGTTAGGCCGGGAATGTTGTGAAGGACGAATCCTGTCGATCCTGGAAGGGGGTTATCACCTAAAAAGTCTAGCGGAGAGTGTGGAACTTCATATAACCGAATTGTTAAAGGCTTAAAAATGAAGCGAATCTATCGATCAAGACACGATCGTGTTATCGGCGGTGTTTGCGGTGGGATTGCCGATTATTTCAATTTTGATCCCACCCTGGTTCGAATTGTCTGGATATTTTTCACGGTGTTTGGGGGCTCAGGTGCGTTGGCCTACATCATTGCCCTGATCATCATTCCGGATGAATATGAGTTGATTAAACCCCGGGAAACCAGCCAGGTAAATAACCCGGATCACCGAAAAATCTGGGCATTCCTGTTAATCATTGTCGGTTTTGTCCTGTTGCTCCAGCACGGGGATTTATTTCGGCTGGTCTGGCATCGGTTCTGGGGTTTTGGAGTGAATATTTTATTTTCTTTTATTCTGATCGGGTTGGGAGTTTATTTACTTTATTCCCGAACTGCGAAAGGCAGTACCGAAACACAGACTGGGAGTAAAAAATCACACCTGCATTTATCAGCGAGTGATAAAAAACTGGCTGGTGTTTGTGGCGGGATTGCCGAAATACTGGATATGGATTCAGCCATTGTTCGCTTTTTCTGGCTCTTCGGAACGATCATGAGTGGCGGTATTGGAATTATTGTTTACGTTGTCCTGGCAGCCATTTTATCGGAACGATCGCCGGTAACAGAGGAATCTTGATTACCATGAAACCGGATCGCTTTAACGAAATCGCAGCTGATTTTCCAAACCAAAAAATTATTGTTTTTGGTGATTTAATGCTGGATACCTATTTCTGGGGTCGGGCCGACAGAATTTCTCCCGAAGCACCAGTTCCGGTGGTTCAGGTGGACCGAATCGAGCATAATCCGGGGGGCGCCGCCAATGTTGCCTGGAATCTGGCTTCCCTGGGAGCTAAAGTGGAAGTTGCCGGGTTGACCGGTAATGATATTGAAGGAAATGTTCTGCGAAAAATGTTGAATGAACGACATATTGGGTGTGAAGGTGTAATCGTGGATGATTCGCGACCAACCACGGTTAAGTCCCGGATTATTGCCCATGGGCAACAGGTGGTCCGGGCGGACAGAGAAGAAACAAAAATACCGTCTGAACAAATTATTGAACAGTTGTTTAAACAGTTTTCAATATTGCTGGATTCAGCGGACGGCGTAATTCTTCAGGATTATAATAAGGGTGTACTCAATGCGAAATCAATACCAGCCCTTCTCGAAATCGCACGTCAGTTTAAAATTCCTGTTTATGTAGATCCAAAAAAGGAAAATTTTACTTTATTTAAAAAAATCCGGTTGTTTAAACCTAATTTAAATGAATTTCGGGCTGCTTACCCTATGAAAATTGAACTTTTGGAAGCCGGTACCTCGTTGCGGAATAAGATCAAGGCTGATCTGATCTTGATCACCCGGGGAGAGGAAGGTTTGTCCCTTTTCATGAAAGACGGACATCACCACATTCCCACTCGTGCCCGCAACGTTCATGATGTATCCGGTGCCGGAGATACGGTCATATCAACCTTTGTTTTAGCGGATCTTTCAGGAGCCACACCGCCGGAAGCCGCTACCCTGGCAAATTATGCTGCTGGGAGGGTATGCGAAGAAGTAGGTGTTGTACCAATTAACCTGGATATGTTGGCCGAAATGATTAACCACCATTACGGAAATTGATTTCTGTCTGCGGTGGTACAAAAAGCATGTACTTTAGGATCAAAGGGCAGATATCTGACCTGTTATTCGAAGATTTTTAAAAATTTCCCCTTATTTTTTATCGTATCGCTGATTCTGGCCCAGCCGGAAAACCGGTTCGATCCTTTCGATTGGGTTCAATACCGGGCCGTGGGCTCCATTAATTCCATCAGCTCGGATAACATGTATTTATATATCGGTACCCAGGATGGCGGTGTTTGCCGATATTTACTTTATGGTCGTCGCTTTGTGGAACCAATCACCAGGGCCCAGGGACTGGCCAGTAATACGGTCACCGCCCTCCATATGGCCTTCGGTACTTTATGGGTGGCTACTGACGCTGGTTTGAATTTCAGTTATAGCCGGGAGGGGCAGTGGCATCTTATTTCGAAGGATCAGATGGGGATGCTGCCTTATATGCCAATTGAGCGGATTGGGAATTCCAAAGATTTCATCTGGCTCATGACCCCGTCCATGTATTACAAGTGTGATCGATCCACGGGGATTGTTATCGCCATGATGCCCGTACCGGATGAAGAAAAAATTGAGTGGAGTTCCGGAATACTTGAATTCGACTATGCACCGGCGGATCTGCTTGCCAATTACATTCCCCTCAACGGCTGGCTGCAACAGGGGAATTCAATGGTTGGGCCCCGGGGGAAAGCAGTGTCTGTGACCACTGTATTTTTTGATTTTTATGGTGATCTCTGGGTTGGAACAACTGACGGCACCTTGTTCTACGGAGATAAATCCATGAAAACATTGACACCCTTGTTCTTTGGATTAGGAGCTAATGATATTCAGGCCATGGGGAAAGGATCATCATTGTGGCTGGCAGGCCGATATGGGCGTGAAAATATCGGTATTTCGTATGTTGACCCGCGAAGGGATATTTTTGACCGCTATGAGTATTCCGAAACCATCAATATGGATCCGATTTCAATCTATTCAATTCTGAAGTTAAAGAATGAAATCTGGTTCGGAAATCGGGGTACGGTATTGGTTTACAACTTGAAAAAGGACTATTGGCGCTCATTTGGTCTTGAACAGGGTTATCCTGAGGGTACTTACTATTCATTGGCTGGTTCCCGGGATTATATATGGATTGGCAGTTCCCAGGGGTTGATCCAGGTGGATCGAAAAACGAAACGGCATCAACCCTTAGATTTGGAAACCTATTTTATTAACCGTTTCATTTATGATCTATTGTATGAAGAAGGACGATTGTGGATTGCCAGTGAAGATGGCCTTTTCATTATTAATACGGAATTAAATACTTTATTTAATTATCGGAAATTCGGAAGTGCCAACCCGGATTCATTGCCTGTTCCGTTAACCGATTTCACCAGCCTGGAAAAAGCAGATAGCTTAATTTATGCTGCTTCGGCTGGTGGTATTTTTAGATTTAATCTTCTTTCCTGGGAATGGTCTAAGGCTGTGGATGCTTCCATTTTCGGCGGAAAGTTAATTAAATCACTGGTTGTCGATGGCTCTGATATTTTTATTGCCACAAGGAATTTATTGATCAGGTACAATTTGAGAAATGGCATTTTAAAAAATTATAATTACCGGTTTATAGGTGAAATAAATGACATGTATATTTCTGGTGGGACATTATGGTTGGGAACGACCGAAGGTTTAATTTCGTTTGCCTGGAAAAAGGATTGACATGAATTGGATTAAAAAGCGATTTCTGATTTATTTATTGGCCGGGTCCGGTATGCTTCCCGCCGTCCAACGGGATTTCCAGAAAAACCGGGATAAATCATTGAATGAGCAGGGTGTGGATTTGGTTGCCGTTACGATTCCAGACTCCCTGACTGATTCCGTCAGAGTGTTAACCTATTTGACGATCCAAAATCGGGCACTGCAATTTGTTAAGGATTCAGGGAAATTTGTTTCCGAATTCGAGACTTCAATTACAATTCAAAACGCCAAGGGTGAACAGATCGGAAGAAGGATATGGACCAATACGCTGAAAACAGATAATTACCTGGAAACAACCGCCAATACAATTTATTCTGTATATTTCAATGAGTTTCGCGTTCTTCCGGGGAAATTCAAGTTAATTTCCGAATTGCTGAACAAGGATACTCAGCATTCCACCACCAGGGAGGACCAATTAGATTTAATAGAATTATCCAAATCACCGATTCTGTTTACTCCCTTTTTTATCGATAATCTGGATGGAGCCTGGGGGATGGGACCCAATGAAATCCCGCTTTTTAAAAACCGCATGAAAGACGCCAGTCAGCAATTATGGTTATTTATTTCCGGCCGGGTAGACCCGGGGGTATTTTCAATTAATATTAATGTCAGAGATACGGATAAAAAATTGTTGTGGGAAAAAACCCTCCTGCTAGAATCGAAGCGGACCACTTTCCAACAGCGTTTACAGATACCAGAAGAACTGATCCAGAAGGGGTTACGGAAGGATATTGAGATTATCTTAAAACAGGGTAATAAGACTAATAAAAAATCACTGGTTCTGTCCGTTGGCCGGAAAGGAATTCCAACTACCGTCAGGAATATTGCAGAAGCTGTTGAGCAAATGCGTTATATTTTACATGATAATGAATGGAAATCTTTATCAAAAGCTAAAAATGAGGAACAGGAAGCTCTGTTCTTACAGTATTGGGCCAAACGGGACCCCACGCCTAATACCTCCAGAAATGAGTTAATGGATGAGTATTTCACCCGCGTTCATTATTCCAATCAAAACTTTGAATCCTTTATGCCCGGCTGGAAAACCGATATGGGGATGATCTATATTCTTTTCGGCGAACCGGATGATATTGATCGCTATAATAATGTCACGACACGGATCAGCTCCCAGCGCTGGTATTATTACCGGATAAACCGTTCGTTTGATTTTGTTGATGAGAATGGTTTTGGCGATTATCGCTTGGTAACTCCTTTTTACAAAGGACGTAATTGGTAAAAATCATTATTTCCCCGGGTGACGGTGTCGGCAAAGAGTTGGCGGTCGAAGTTCAGAAAGTGATTCAATGTATCGGCTCCGGTACTGGTTTAAAGTTTAAGCTTCAGGAATTGGATATCAGCGAAGGGCATTTCCGGGAAACGGAGCTGCTTCTTCCTTTAGGATTTGAAAAATTAGTGCAGGATGTGTTTGCCGTCTGGTTGGGACCAATTACAATTCATTCAACCCTGCCCGAATATTCCGAATCGATTATTTTAAGGAAATTATGCAAGCAATTGAAATTGAATTTGTATGTACGAAAAATTGCTCCGCTGCAACCATTGCAACAAATACAGTACGATCACCCCATAAATATAATTGTTTTTGAAGACCCCCTTAGCCATCAACAGATTCTGGGGTCGATCGATTCAAACAGTGAAATACTGGATGTGCAAACCACCTTTTCTATCCGGTCAAGACTGGAAGCATTATTCACTCGGATGGAGGCTATATTAGAGAAAGGCGAATATCATAAAATAATGTTGGCACTTCCCGATAAACTGCTTGAAAAAGAGTCCCCCTGGATTCAGGCATTACGCCTGCTTTCCGAGAAGGATTATCAGGTTCACGCTCTGCCAGTGGACCGCTTTTTCTTTCAATTCCTGCGGAACCCGGACCAGATTGGAATGGTTGTGACCATCCCGCCGTATGGTTCAATTATCTCCAGATTGGGGGCCGTGATTGAAGGTGGTTTAGGCGTGAGTTTTGATATTTATCGGCAATACGATGGCTTATTTTTAGTGCATGTTTTACATCCGCCCAGCCGCCGGTACCAGGGGAGGGATGCCGCTAATCCCATCGGTGCTATTTTATCAGTGGCTGAAATCATGCTAAAACTCGGTCAAACCCAATTGTATAAACTGATTCGTAAAACGGTGAATGATTCCGTTGAAGCCGGTTGGACCACCAGAGATATGGGTGGCAGCATGGGAACGATGGAGATCGGTGATTATGTCTGTTCTAAACTTTCAGCGTCGTTGACCCCTGAAATGTTGGTTCACCATTAAGGGCGCGATTTAATTAACGAATTTTTATTATCTCTTTAAAATAGTTGGCAATCGTGAAAAAACCTGAACGTTATTCATATAGCAGTATTGAAGCTTTTAAAAAATGTCCTTTTCAATTCAGGCTTCGATACCTTGATAAAATTGAAAAACAGGATGAAGGTATCGAAGCATTCATGGGGAAACGCGTCCATGAAACTTTGGAATTTTTGTATAATGAAATACTGGGAAAGCGGTTTCCGTCGTTGGACCAGTTAATGGATAAGTACCAGGAACTGTGGGATTCAAGTTGGCATTCCAGGGTTGGGGTTGTTTACCGGAAGAATGGAGGCCTGGATTACTATCGTCGTTTGGGGATGAAATGTATTGCCGGTTATTTCCGCAGATACGCTCCTTTTGATCAGCCGGTACAGGCCAATGAACTGGAGTTGATCTTCTTCCTGGATGGGAACGACCACTACAAAATGAAGGGAATTATCGATCGATTAGACCATCGGGGTGGAGGAGTTTATGAGATTCATGATTATAAAACGGGTAAACGCCTGTTATCTCAGTATAATGCGGATCGGGATGAGCAACTGGCCCTTTATCAGGTGGCCTTGATGCAACACCTTCCAGATGTTCGACAGGTAACCTTGATCTGGCATTATTTACAACATAATACCGATGTGACATCACGGCGGTCCGGTTTACAGCTGGAAGAATTAATAAGCCGGGTCAAGAATAAAATCGATGAAATCAGATCACATATTGAAAGTGGGAGAGATTTTCTCCCCAGGGAATCCATTTTATGTAACTGGTGCTATTATTGGGAAGAGTGTCCGGTAAAATCCGGTTCAAATCCGTTTTTACCGAGTTCTTGAGTAATTAATAACTGAATCGTTAGCTTTAATACCATGATTAAACTGAATCCGGAAGAAGTCAAAGCATTAACTCAATTACTGCGGCCGGTAGTGAAAAAAGGGAAAAATGTAGTCCTCACTAACCTCTATAAAAGATTAACTAACCGCACTAAGGTGGAATTGTTTGTCGATGGTGCTGCAGATCTCCATTCCAGGACAGCCGGAATTGGAGGCGTTATTTATCGGAATGAAGACGAGCTGTTTTCATTTTCAGAATATATTCCCAACCTTACCAATAACGAAGCTGAATATAATGCATTAATAAAAGGTGTTAAATCCGCCATTGAACTTAATGTGTTATCTTTAAATATATATGCAGATAGCGAATTAGTAGTGAAACAGATTAATGGTCAGTACAAAGTAAAAAACCCCCGAATGAAAGTATTGTATGACCAGGTGATTAAGCTTTTGGATCAACTGGAGGAATGGTCGCTGGCCCATGTTTCACGAAGTCAGAACAAGCGTGCCGATACTTTAAGTAAGGAGGGGCGGGAGAAAGGTCTTTCTTCCTGATTTTTGTGCCGGAACCGCTTTTAAGAATTCGAAATTTTTCTGTTTATTATCCCATCGGAAAAACTACTTTTTTTTCGACGGCACAATCAATCCGGGCAGTTGCAGATTTCTCTCTGGATTTACCGTCAGGTTCCATTACCGGATTAGTGGGAGAGTCCGGTTGTGGGAAATCCAGTTTGGGACGAGCCCTGGTTGGATTGGTGTCGGATATTGATGGATACTGTGCTTTTAATGGTGCACAATTTGACCCCCGAACTTCCGAGGAAATCCGGAAACAAATTCAGATCATCTTTCAGGATCCGTTTGGGTCATTGAATCCCCGACAGACCATTGGCCAATCCTTATTGGAAATTGAAAAAGTTGTCTTCGGAAAACAGAATAAGGATATGGTGTGGGATTTGTTGGAGGCCGTCCAACTTCCCCGGGAGTCTTTTAATCGTTACCCCCACGAACTATCCGGTGGCCAGCGGCAGAGGGCCTGTATCGCCCGAGCCCTGGCGGTCAATCCCCAAGTATTGATATGTGACGAAATTGTATCTTCTCTGGATGTCTCCTTGCAGGCTAAAATAATCAATTTGTTATTGGACTTACGAGCATCTAAGGGCTTGACCCTATTATTTACTACCCATGATTTAAAACTGGTTAACGCTTTTTGTGACCAGGTGGCGGTTATGTATCTGGGAAGGGTGGTGGAGCAGGGTACGGTCGGGACCGTTTTTTCCGCCCCGGCACATCCTTATACAATTGATTTATTATCTAATGAGGAGGTGGCTGTTGATCCGGGTAAATCCGCTGCCACTCACTATTCAGACTCGATCGAACCTTTTACTGGTTGCGTCTATCAGCATCAATGTTCAAAATGGAATAGTGTGGAAAAACAGAATTCCTGGCAATGCACCACGGTTACACCCGAACGATATCAATTAAATAATGACCATTCTATTTACTGTTTAGCCGTGGAGAAATAAATATTTACGTTTCTTACAACTGTTATTAATAGTTAATGCAAACTTACCCTTCCTCAAGTTAGATTTTGCACCGAAAATCCGAGGCATAATCCCCAAAACATAGAATTTTCATGGGTATTTTTGATCAAATCACAAAACCATTTTCGTGGATTTCTGGCGATATTGCCATTGATCTTGGCACTGCTAATACCCTGATTTGGATCAAGGGAAAGGGAGTGTTAATCAATGAGCCCTCGATTGTCGCCCGTTCGGTTCATGACGGGAAATTAATTGCTGTCGGGTTCGACGCCAAAGCTATGGTAGGTCGTACCCACCGCGAAATAGAAACCATCCGTCCTCTGCAGGATGGCGTAATTGCCGATTTCAATATGACCGACGGTATGCTCCAGGGATTCATCCGGAAAATCAACATGAACCGTCTGGCCCGGCCTCGAATGGTAATTTGTGTCCCTTCAGGTGTAACGGAAGTTGAACGGCGGGCAGTAAAGGATTCCGGTGAGCGGGCCAACGCCAGGGAAGTATTCCTGATTGAAGAGCCGGTTGCTGCCGCTATTGGTATTGGGTTGGATATTAGTCAACCAGTGGGAAATATTATTGTTGATATCGGTGGTGGCACCACCGAAATAGCAGTTATTGCCTTGAATGGAGTTGTGACCAAGGAAACTATTCGGATTGCCGGTGATGAAATGGATGAAGCCATTGTTCAGTGGTTTCGTAATGAACATAAACTTGATATTGGGGTAGCCACGGGGGAACAGATTAAAAAAACGGTTGGTTCGGCCATGCGCATGAGTAGCCAGATGATCGCAGTTAAAGGACGGGATCTGGTCTCGGGTATCCCAAAAACAATTGAGGTATCGTCTGATGAAATCAGACAGGCCTTGAAAGATCCGGTTAATGCGATTGTTGAAGCGGTTAAGCGGGCTTTAGAGCAGACACCTCCGGAACTTTCGGCGGATATTTTAGACCGTGGAATCATCATGACCGGTGGGGGCAGTTTATTAAAGGGAATTGATCAAATTATTCGTGAGCGGACGAATGTTCCGGTGAATGTAGCCGAAGATCCGCTCTTATCGGTTGTAAAAGGCACTGGTCAGGTATTGGAAAACGTAAATAAATATGAATCAGTTCTGATGTAACCTGATCGGGATGCGGAATCTCTATTTATCCCTTCTCCGGTATAAAGACCACTTCCTTTTTCTGATTGCCATCACTGTTTCTCTGACCGTACTCCTTAAGAATGATTCTACTGATATCTATATTCTCCGGGGGAAAACCAGTGATTTATTTGCCATGCTTTCATCTCCGGTTGTTTGGGTTAAAACCTTAATTACACTGGAAGAAGAGACCCAGCGGCTTCGCGAAAAGAATATTCAGCTTTCCCTGCAAAATCAGTCTATGTTGTATGCCCTGGAAGAGAATCAGCAGTTGCGAGAATTACTGGGGTATAAGAATGAAAGTTCTTTGACTTTATTTCCCGCCCGGGTAGTAAATACAGGGATTACCTCTAACATGACTTCCATTACTTTGGATGCGGGCAGTTCGGAGGGAATTAAACCCAACCAACCGGTGATTACACCAGATGGTGTAGTAGGAAAAACAGTTGTAGTTGGTGAAAAATCGGTTGTAGTACAGTTACTCAGCGATCTGAATTATCGTCTGTCAGTCCGGATTTTACCTTCCAATTCTGTAGGTATTCTGGTATGGAAACAGGATGATATTTGCGAGGTACGGGAAATTCAAAAAAATGCCCGAATTCATATTGGTGATCGGGTTGTTACCTCTGGATTTAGTAAAATTTACCCACCCAATCTAAGCGTTGGGAAAATTATTGCAATTTCGGATGAGCGTGGACGACTTCAAAAAACTGCTCTGGTTAAAATCGGACCTGATTTGAATTCGTTAATGAATGTGTTTATTATTTCGGGAAAGATTGATGAAGTGGAATAAACTCTTTCTGTTGGCTGCTTTGGTTTTTCTGGCCCAATTCTTTTTAACCGGTTTCATGACAGTTAAAATGATTCGCCCTGATTTTATTGTAATCCTTGTTTTCTATATCAGCTTAAAATATGGACGATTACCAGCGGTCATTATGGGATTTATACTGGGTTTTTTAGTAGATATGACCGGTGTCGGTTCTTATTTCGGATTAAGCGCCCTTACTTGTTCCATCACGGGATATTTGGGAGGATTCCTGAGGGGGAAATATGAGCGCTACGTACCATATATTTTTCATCTTTCGTGGATTGGTATTATTGCCCTTCATTTTCTAATTTATACTTACATCCGGTTCCAGGTCGTATTTACGACCGATATGGGCTTATTCTGGTTGAAATGGTTGCTATCTTTTTCGTATACATTCATCTTCATTCTGGTATTGAATTATTTTTATCCCCTGAAGGAAGCCTCCCGTGCTTAAGGTTGAGAACCTGATTTCCCGTAACCGGTACTGGATAGCCAATGGTGTTCTCTACCTGGTCATCATGATATTAATCAGCCGGTTTTACTATCTGCAGGTGTACCATCATAAGGATTTTTCATTAAAAGCCGATATTAATCGCATCCGAGCAGTGACCATTCCAGCCCCAAGGGGCTTGATTTTGGACCGTAACGGTGAAATACTGGTGGATAATTACCCAACTTATATCCTGTATGGGATAACATCAGAAATGTCCTCGGTCAATCAAAAATTTAAGTTAATCAGTCAGGTTACCGGGATTGATACTAGCATCCTGTATAAAAATTATCGGAATTATTTCCAAAGTCGTTTTGTTCCAACTCAACTTGCCAAGGATTTAACCTTTAAACAGTTGAGTCGCGTTGAAGAATCGAAGAATGAACTGGATGGTGTTGTCTATAAACAATTTCCTGAGAGAATTTACAATCGAAATGTCCGTGCAGCCCACGTGCTGGGATTTGTAAGAGAAATTGATTCCAAAACATTAAAAAAGATGAAAGCGAATGCACTTTATGAGATCGGCGACCTGATTGGTTGGAATGGATTAGAAAAACAGTATGAATCAGTGCTACGGGGAATAAAAGGTGTTAATTATTATCAGGTGGACGCTTTAGGGCGGGAAGCCGGCTTGGTTCCAAACCAGGGAATCGTTTTACCTCAACCGGGGAAAAATCTTCAGACGACTCTGGACATCAATCTGCAAAGTTTATTGGAAGATAAATTCAGGGATTTTAAGGGAGCGGCAATTGCATCCGATCCACTAACCGGAGAAATAATGGCATTTGTCAGTTCTCCTGATTATCCTCCCGATTTGTTCCGGGGTCTGGTGGCGGAAGATGACTGGAACGCCATTCTCAAGGATCCGGACCGACCACTGTTAAATCGAATTACCAGTGGTACTTATCCACCAGGATCCACCTTTAAAATGGTGGTTGCGGCCGCCCTTATCGAACAGGGGTTGGCATCACCTTCTTACAAAGTTACCTGCACTGGTTCTTATATTCTGGGGGATCGCACCTTTCGCTGCTGGAATCCGGCTGGGCATGGGGAAGTGGACCTGGAACAGGCAATCGTGCAATCCTGTAATGTCTTTTTTTACAAAGCTGTTCAGCAGCTGGATATCAATACACTGGCTATAGTAGCTAAATCTTTTGGTTTTGGTTCTCCGACAAAAATTGATCTACCCTCTGAATCGGTTGGGAAAATTCCAGACCGGCGCTATATGAATCGTTTGTATGGGAGATGGGGTTGGGCCAAGGGAAATTTACTGAATATTAGTGTTGGACAGGGGGAAGTACTGGTTACACCTTTACAAATGCTGGTTTATATTAATCAGTTTGCCACCAGGGGACATGCGCCATACCTGTATCTAACCGGATTCAATCAAACCGAACAGCAATTCTACAACGCTCCGCCTTTAGGGCAAACAACCTGGCAGAGACTTGAAAAATATATGCGGGCGGTTATCAATGACCCAAAAGGAACCGGCACTGCCGCCAATCCCCATATCCCCGGGGTGGAGATTGCAGGGAAAACCGGTACAGCTGAAAATCCCCACGGAGACCCCCATGCCTGGTTTGTAGGTTATGCAAAAAAAGGAACCAAATTCCTGTCGGTGGTCCTGTTAATTGAAAATGGTGGCCATGGAGGAACAATTGCTGCGCCCATTGCCCGGGAGGTGTTTAAAACCTATTTTAATCCTGATTCTGAAACCATGGCATCCGTTACATGGTAAAATCACTGAAGAAAAAGTTTTCTGAAGCACCGTCGAGTTTGTTACTGGTTGCTCTGCTGCTAACGGCATTAGGGTTATTGACGTTACAGAGTATTTCCAATATACAGAGTGGTTCCGGTTCCAATACTTTTCTAAAACAACTGGCTTTTCTAGGCCCGGCTTTGTTGATATTTCTTGTTGTATTTCTAACACCGGAAAGGGTTATTCATAAATACATCTATACGATCTACGGACTAGTAATTATTGCTGTTATTCTGCCTTATTTTGGAAATCGGATAGCAGGAACTTACCGTTGGATACAATTTGGTTTACCGTTCGGGTTTCAACCCTCTGAATTGGCCAAATTTGTTATTGTCTTGACCTTGGCACGGTATCTCTCCGATCATAAACTACAACAGGATAATTTTACAGCTAATATTTTCCCGTTTTTTATTGTTTTATTTCCAGCTTTAATTGTATTGAAACAACCTGATTTGGGGACTGCTGCCGTCATTATTATCCCGGTTATTCCCATGCTTTATTGGTCCGGATCCCGTCCCTACCATCTTTTTTTGATTATCGCTCCCATCGTTACTATTCTAGCCGCGTTTAATGTGATTTCCTTTGCAATTTGGGCCCTGGTGATGGGGATCATCATGGTTCTATCACGTCCCCGACTCTGGCATGGTGTCAGTATTTATTTCAGTAACATTTTTCTGGGTTTATTAACTCCGGTCATCTGGAATTTATTAAAACCCTACCAGCAGAAACGGGTTCAGACTTTATTTAATCCCGACCTGGACCCGCTCGGAGCAGCATATCAGATTATTCAAAGTAAAACCGCCCTGGGTTCAGGTGGCATTTGGGGACGTGGCTGGGGCCAGGGTACTCAAACGCATCTGAAATTTTTACCGGTACAGGAATCGGATTTTATTGTCAGCGTCATTGGTGAAGAATTGGGGTTTATTACTGTACTGATAATGATTTTATTATTTGCTCTGCTAATCGGTAAAATGGTAAAACTGGCCTATGAATCCAAAGAGCGCTTCTCCGGTTTGGTTTTAATTGGTATTGCATCCATATTCCTGATGCATGTTTTTGTAAATTGTGCCATGACTACCGGTATGATCCCCGTGAAAGGATTACCATTACCGTTTGTATCTTACGGGGGCTCTTTTCTTGTTTCCAGTTATATCATGATCGGATTATGTATGAATATTGGTGGAAAAAAAGAACTGTGAAATACAAGAAATCGAAAAAATTTCAAAAGAATTGAAGTTCCTTCTAACGAGAAGTAAATTCGCACGCGATATTTTGCTTGTCATTCCGAGGTTGAAGACTATGAAATACCAATCACCCATCTCCGTTGTCGTGCTATTAACAGGAATTTTGCTATCGGGTTTTGCCTGGGGCCAATCCGATAACGCCAGAGAATTAAAACGATTAAATGCTAAGATTGATCGGGAAAAAGTTCGTACCGATTCTTTGGAGACTCAAATTAAAATATTGTTACCGGATCTGAAGAACGCTTTACAAGCAAATTTGAAAGCGAAACAACAAACCGATTCCGTAGCAATATTGCTGATTAATCGAATCAATATGATTCAAAACAAAATGCGCCTCCTGGAGGATAAGGTTGTGTATACAGACAGTGTGAATTTTGAAATTCTATCAAAATTAGTCATGATTGAAAATAAAATTGTGACACTGACTAACAGTTTCAGTGAAATGTACGATCTTAAATCCGGCAAATCTGGCCTGACCGGTGCCGTCAGGATCAGCCCATCGGATTACAAAAAAAAGTATATTGATGCTTTAAGCGATTATCAGAATGGGAAATATGATGATGCCATCATCGGATTTTCAAGTCTGGTGATTGGTGATCCTACCAATGAATTAGCCGATAACAGTCAATATTGGCTGGCGGAATGTTATTATTCTCAGAAGAATTATAAACGGGCCATCATTGAATTTGAAAAAGTCTTTACTTTCCCCGGGACAGATAAAGACGATGATGCTCAATTAAAATTGGGACACTCCTATCTCAGTATGGGGAATATTGAAAAGGCCAAAGAAGAATATCAACGCCTGATAGATTATTTCCCCGGAAGTGAATTCTATGAAAAGGCCAAAGAAGCCCTTAACCAATTAAATAACGAATAACATTCACATATGTCATTAAAATTATTTTATCTCACAACTGAGATTACTCCGTTTGCGAACACCTCCCTTTTGGGGGACTTTTCCGTTAAAGTTCCCCTTTCCCTTCAAACAATGGGTCACGATGTCAGAACCATGATTCCAAAATATGGATTTGTGAGTGAACGTAAATATATTCTCCGGGAAGTGATCAGACTACGGGAAATACCTTTTGAATTCGACGGCGGTAAAGTTATATCGTCAGCTAAAAGCGCCTTTATTCCCAAAACCCGGGTTCAGGTTTATTTTTTAGAAGATCAAAATTGGTTCAAGCCGTTGACAAATTTACTGTATAAGGCTAAAAATGGTCGTGTTTTAAGCGATAATGATATTCGGTATGCCTTTTTCAATAAAGCAGCAATCGCTACACTGCCGCATTTATTCTGGAAACCGGATATTATCCTCTGTAACGGGTGGCAAAGTACTTTTGTGCCCGGGATCTATAAACAGTTGTACGAAAAAGATGCGTTTTATCGAGACATTAAGACGGTGATGTTGGTTCACTCGGTTGATGAATATGCTAATTTTCACCCGGAAGCATTTGAAAAAGCCGGGATTAATCTTCCTTCCAGTACTAAAGGTGAGTTTATTAATGGGTTTGAAGCAGCGGCACCCTATGTTGATTTGATTATTACTTTGAACACTCCTTCTAATAATGTTAAGGAGGAACTAATTGCACTTCCTGGAATTAAGGCTGAAAAGAAAAAATTATTGTCTATAATGCTTTCAGATGATGAGGCTCCTGATTATGGAGCGATCGCCAATACACTAAATGATGAATTGGTGAAACTTTACGACTGAAATATAGTAGTTATTTCATCAACGCATGGGCTATCTTCCTAAACTCGTCGGGTTCGGATTGTGTTTATCCCTGGTCTTGTTACTGGCCGGCTGTGAAGAAAATGCAATTCCATTGGATTTAGACAATACACCAATGAAACTGGATACGGTTTCATTTCCTGTCAACGACCTCATTTCTTACCAAAGCCCCCCGGAAATGGGGAAATCAGATTATTTGTATTTTGGTGAGAAAAATGGTTATAAACATCCTTATGGTTTAATAAAGATTGATACTTATGACCAATATGATATAGTGAATATCTCGGTTTTTAATGATTCCCTGATTGAAGTCGATAGCTTAAACCTGACTTTGTTCTCCGTTACTAATACAGTGACTGATTTAGCAACGTTCCAACTACGTTATTTTCCTAATGGTCCTGATTCCTTATTCAATGAATTAAGCACCCATTACAATAATTTCGACCAATCGATTGCTTCCGATATTATTACCACGGCACGGCTACAAGTAGATGCTACTGATACGGTTAATACTAATTACATTTTGAATTTTTCCTTTGGACCTGATATCCTGGATTCATTTATTGACACTTCAACCACTAATCATAACCGTACTTTTTTGATTGAGCCAGTCAACGATTTAAATGACCTTTTTACTTTTTACAGTCGTGAAAACAGTGTTGATAAAGAACCACAAATAACCGTCTTTTACCGGCGTTTTTCCGGTGATTCTACCACTGTTGATACTTTACAACTGGTTTTCCGTACCGCTTTGGATTTGACGGTTACAATTCCCAAAAAGTTGTCGGCACGGGATACAACTGAAATTGCAATTGGGCAGGCAAAAGGGCTAAAAACATTGGCATTTGTTGATTTCAACAGTTTTGAATTACCGCCTGAGGCAGTAATAAAAACAGCCGACTTAATATTTTATACTGTTGAGGATACAGCCTCCAAATTCACTATCGTTTCTTACCCGATTGCTATTGTCGGGGATTACCAGAATTTCAAATCTTATCCTGAAGATCCGTTTGATATGAATCTGAACTATTTCAGATCTACCGCCAGGATTAATAATCGTTTTGATATTGAGACCCGTAACTTTGTGGCGGATGTCTCTGACGGTAAGACCCAGAACTATGGATTTAAACTATACGCTTCTTCCTACAACGATCCGTTCCAAACTGTTTATCTCTACGGAGTTGACAGTGATTCCTTAGCTCCCTATTTGAGGATCCAATATGTGGAGCCGTAAAACATTAGTATTTACTGTGTTGGTGGGCAGTCTCTTCGGTCAGTCAATCTTTCACTCCTATGGCGTAGGATTACCGCGACCGATCGCCCATGTATCCACTATCGGATTGGGGAATATCGGCTTAGTTCCAACTTTCAGGGAAGGCGTTTCGCTTGATAATCCAGCCACTTGGTCCAATCTGAAATACACCTACCTGAATGGTTCTTTCAGGAACCTGAATGTCACGGAACAAATTTCTAATACTCTTAACCAGGCTACCGGTCTTTCCAGTGCTTTGTTCGTTGTGCCGATCAAAGGGAAATATGCCTTCGGTCTCTCGATCACACCCGTGACCGATCAACAGGTGTTTTTACAAGAGGATTCAACAATTTTTCAATTTGGTCCTGATTCTGTAATTCATCAAAAATCTGCTCGGTCAGGGGGTGGTGTCTCCGCTTTTTCGTTTGCATTCAGTTTCCCGTTTGAGCAGAATTCTGAAGCGGGAATTAAAGTGGATTACCTGTTCGGCTCCGCCAGAAACGAATTTAGTCTGAGGGTTAATGACATCGAATATCGCCAATTTTACCGGATGGCCTATTCCGGATTAACTATCAACAGTTATTTAAATACCTATATACTGAGGAAAGTGAATTATCAGGCCCGCTTTTTTACCTCCGTTGCAACAACTATCAGGCCGCTGGAAGCCAACGTATATTCTTTCCAGCCTTATGAAGATTCTAATGGTAATTATTATTATGACAATACTGATTATCCCCGATCGCTTTCAATTGATTCATCGGTTGTGAAATCAGTTTATTCACCTAATGTTGTCAATCTGGGTGTGGATGTAGCTTATCAAACAGATTATCATTTTATTCTAGAATATCAGCATTGGGCTGACCAGGCTACAAATGCAAAGGATTTATCCATTTTCGGCGATTATATCAAACAAATCAATCGCTATGAGATGGGTCTTGTTAAATTCCCACCACGCCGACCACGGGAGTGGTACCAAAAACTTATCTACAGAGTCGGAATAAATCGATCCATATTCCGTCTGGAACAAAATGGAAGATACCTAAATGAGAATGGTTTATCTATTGGGATTGGATTTAAATTTGGCTCTGCCGGAAACCAGATAGATCTGGCGTACAAATTTGGATCACGATCGTTAGCCACGGATCACAAGGAGGCTATTCAGGAATTAGCAATTGAAATAAGTTTAGGTGACGTATGGTTTTCAAAACGAAGAGAAAGAAAATGAAAAAATTGCAATTATCACATCAAATCATTACTCTTGGAATTGTAGCATTATTTTTAACAATGTGCACTCCACCGCAAACCGTAAATCAAGAATCCAGTGAGGAAGAAGCGGCACGGATGGATTCGATCCGGCAAGTGCGTTGCCCGCGGTTATTTAGTAGTGCTGCGGAGTACTATAAAAATAAAGATTGGGAATCCACGGTTCGGGTTTATGGTGAACTGGTGGATTTAGGCTGCGATTATGAAAATCCTGAAGAAGTTTATCTCTATTATGCGATTGCCTTTGAATATATGGGACAATATGATAGTTCGGAGTATGTTCTTTTAAGAGGATTACAGGTCCTGCCTGACAATATTGATCTCCGGAAACGCCTGGCATACAGCTATAAAAAACAGGGAAAAGTGGAAGATGAAATTAATGAATATGACCGTCTTTCTTATCTGGCGCCTGAAGACATTGATATAAAAACAGAGTTGGCCAAACTGTACGGTGAGCAACAACGATATGATGATCAGATTGCTGTTTTAAAGGATCTGCTGGAATTGGATTCTTCCAACGAAGCCGCCCAGGGAGATTTAGCCCTGGCCTATGAAGTAAGCGGCCGGGATCCTCTGGAAGTGTACGGGGAACGATTTCAGAAAAACCCCGATAATGTTTCCTACGGTTTAGATTATGCCGACCGTTTATTGAGCGCCGATCGGGCTAACGACGCAATTATGGTACTGAATCAGGTCCTGCAACTTGATTCCTCCAGTAAAGTCGCTTACCGGAAATTAGCCATCGCTTATGATCAGGCTGATCGTTTAGGGGATGCTGCCAAAGCCTATGAACAGGTTTTTAAACTGGATCCCCGTGATTTTCGTATTGCCATTAAAATTTCGGAAGTCTACATTGAAAATCAGGATTTTCCTTCAGCATTTAGTTGGGCGGACAAGGCGGTAACCATTTCTGATAATGGTGAAGCTTACGGCGCTAAAGGTAATGTATATTACAAAGCATTTCAGACTTGCCGGACCAGAGATATTTCCATTGATGACCGTATCGTGGCCACCCTCGCTTTTCAACAATTTACAACCGCAGAAGAAAAAGGATTTACCCGATTTAGGCCTTCCCAAAATTGGTTAAAAGAAAATGAAGTGTTGTTTGGAAAAGCCCAATGGTTCATGATTGATGCAGAAAAAAAGAATCAGGGTTTTGTCAAACCGGAAAGCTCTTGTTATAACTGGATTGATGAACGGTTGGACAAGGATCCCAGTTGGTAATTTTAAGCAGTGTCTGCCAATGAATATTTTCGCCGATTAAAATCTTCAGATCCTGAATTATTTTCTTCTCTCCAGCAGGAAATAAACCGGGAAGAACAGACGCTGGAGTTGATTGCTTCGGAAAACTTTGTCAGCTATCCGGTATTAGAAATGGCCGGTGGCGTTATGACGAATAAATATGCGGAAGGATACCCTGGTGCCCGTTACTACGGGGGTTGTGAATTTGTTGATCAGGCAGAAATTATTGCCCAGGAACGCGCCAAGCAGCTCTTTCATGCTGAATATGCCAATGTGCAACCACATTCAGGTTCCCAGGCTAATATGGCGGCTTTATTAACCTTCGTTAAAGTGGGCGAAACTATAATGGGTTTAGACCTTGCTCACGGTGGTCATCTGACCCACGGCAGCCCAGTTAATTTTTCTGGTAAATTGTTTAAGGTTACTTCTTATCAGGTAGATCGGGAGACTGGCCGGGTGGATTTTGACGAAATTCGAAAACTGGCCCAAGCACATCAACCCAAGTTAATAATTTGTGGAGGCAGTGCCTATCCGCGATTCATTGAATTTAAGCAATTTCGGGAAGTCGCCGATGAAGTAGGTGCGTTTTTAATGGCCGATATTGCCCATCCTGCCGGCCTGATAGCTACCGGATTCCATCCATCACCAATGGCTTATTGTGATGTGGTGACGACTACTACTCATAAAACATTACGAGGTCCCCGGGGAGGGATGATCCTTATGGGTAAAGATCGGGATAATACCTGGGGAGTAGTAGCCCCTAAGTCCGGCCGGGTAAAAAAGGTTTCTGAATTACTGAATTCCATGGTAATGCCAGGAATCCAGGGTGGCCCACTGATGCATATTATTGCGGCCAAAGCTGTTGCTTTTGGTGAAGCTTTAAAACCGGAATTCAAGTCCTATTGTCAGCAGATTATTTACAATGCAAAAGCTATGGCCTCCGAATTTCTTGCTTTGGATTATAACTTGATTTCAGGGGGAACCGATACCCATGTGATTCTGATCGATCTTACTAATAAGGGAATCACTGGAAAAGCGGCAGAAAAGGCTTTGGAAAAGGCCGGAATTACTGTCAATAAAAATATGGTTCCGTTCGACCAGCGTAGCCCCTTCATTACCAGTGGAATCCGGGTTGGTACACCGGCAATGACCACCCGTGGCATGAAAACCGACGAGATGAAATTGATTGTACAAATGATTAATCGGGTGTTGGCTGTCCCCAATGATGAAAAAATCCTGGCAAATATCAGATCAGAGGTGGCGGAATTGGTACGAGCTTTTCCTTTATATCGTGAATTACGAAATTAAATCCGCTGTCACTGATAATCGTAAACACAGCTATTCTTTTGTTGTTACCTCCTATTTGATTCTTTTTCTTTCCGCTTGCAGCCCAGCCCTGATTTTGGAATACCAACCGGAATTGGTAGAAAATGTACTTGAAACCAGAGTTCGTCATCGTCTGAAACAGGTCCGGAAACAACCCCAAAACCGGGTTCTGCTCCAAAAAGCCTGTACTGATTTAGTGAAATTTGGCTACGGTTTTCAAATGGAAAAAGCAGACCGACTGATTTTACAAGATTATACCAAGGGACGGGTAATTTACAAGGAGGCTCAGGAAATTTTTAAACAAGCAATCGACTACGGAGAACAAGCTTTAATGCTGAAATATCCTCAATATCGAAACTGGTTATCGGATACATCAATTGTACTAAAATTTTCCCAGGTTGATGTTCCCTTATTGTATTGGACAGCCGCTGCTTATGCCGGTACTATCAGTGCTAGCCGTGGTGATCTGGAATGGGTTATTCTATTGCCGCGGGTTGGTTTACTGTTATCCGAAGCAATGAAACTGGATCCGGGTTGGAATAAGGGTTCCCTTTATAGCGCTATGATTACTTACACTGTCAGTCAACCCAATCCTCCGCAAAACGCGGAAAAAATCGCGCGGGACTATTTCCATCAGGCCATCCAGGCGTCTAAAGGTCAGGATGCAGGGTCCTATGTGGCTTTGGCTGAATCAGTAGCAAAGAAAAATCAAAATAAGGATGAATTTCGGAACTTATTAACTACTGCCTTGGCTATTGATATCAACGCGGATTCTGAATTACGTTTAAACAACGTTATTGCTCAGAAACGGGCCCAGTGGTTACTGGATAATATTGATGAATTCTTTTATTAAAGTGGCTTCCCGATGAAACGACTAATCCAATTGATTCTTATTTCAGGATTAATTTCCTATTTAGCAGCGAAACCAATCCTTATTAAAATGGCCACCTTGGCTCCAGAAGGTACTGACTGGCATGGATTCCTGGTAGAAATGGGGCAAAGATGGAAGCAGGCTACTAACGGTGACATTATCCTTAGAATATATCCTGGTGGCGTGGTGGGGGATGAACGGGATATGATTCGGAAAATGCGAATTGGCCAAATCCAGGCGGCCGCCATTACTTCTGAAGGACTGTCAGAAATCAATCGGGATTATACCGCTTTTTTTATGCCGTTGTTATACGAGGACTGGGATGATGTGGATTATATCCGGGAACGAATAAAGGGCGACCTGGCCTCTGGATTGGAAAAAAATGGATTTAAATTACTAGTCATGGCCGATGTGGGCTTTGCTTACTGGTTCACCAAGAAACCCATGTTTACACCTGAAGATTTAAAGGGAAAAAAGATATTTGTCTGGGCCGGGGATTATGAAACGGCTGAACTGTGGAAGCGGGGGGGCTACAATTCGGTTCCGCTGGCTTCCACTGATGTGCTCTCCGGTTTACAAACCGGATTGGTCAATGCAATTGCAACACCACCTTTAAATGCTCTGGCCCAACAATGGTTTGGCGTTACTACTCATATGCTGGATATGCGCTGGGGTTTATTATCCGGGGGAATCGTAATTGATAATCGAACCTGGAAAAAAATCAAACCTGAATACCAGCAAATTATGCTGCAAATTGCCGGTGAAGTAGGAGATAAAATTCAGGCGAAAAACCGCAATGAAGATCAAGAAGCAATTAAAATTATGAAGAAGTATGGATTAACCGTCCATCACTTATCCCCTGAACAGTATTCTAATTGGGAAGAATTGGTGTATTCCTGGTATCCAATAATTCGTGGTACTGCAGTATCCGAATCCATCTTTGATAAAGTGGTGGCCCTGAAGGCAGAAAAACAACGTTTAAGTTCTCCCTAAAAATGAAATGACGTTTAACAATTCACAACGCCAGTTAACCAGTAGTGTCAAATGGGGGGAAGATATTCTGGCGTTAACGGTTTTTGCATCTCTGACATTTTTACCTGCTTTCGAAACTGTTTCCCGCCTTTTCCGAACTACAGGAATACCAGCTTCCCCTGTCATTGTTCAACATTTAACACTATGGATCGGTTTTATCGGCGCCGTATTAGCGGCCAGAAAAAATAAATTACTGGCCTTAACAACCCATCCCCTGTTTGAACTGGATGAGGATTTTCATCTTGGCCGCTGGATTGGGAAAACAATTTCATTCCTGGTGGTTCTCGCTCTCATGTGGGGTAGCTGGCAATTAGTGGCAGTAGAATTTCAATTTCCCGTGGGAATTGCGCCAAATATCCCCCGGTGGGCCACTCAACTCATTATGCCAGTTTGTTTTGCATTAATCGCTATCCAGATATTTTTACAAAGTTATAAAAACCGCCTTTATCGAGCGACAATTCTGGTAGTGACCGTTTTATGGTTTATGATCAGTATTACGGATTCAATTCAACATTTTACTCCGGTTGTCTGGGTTGGTATTATTCTGTTACTGGTTGCTCTGTATAACGGAGCGCCCATATTTGTCGGGTTAGGAGGAGCGGCATTGTTGTTGTTTTGGAGTGAATACACGCCCATATCAGCAATTTCCGCTGAAGCTTATCGCATCGTTGTTTCACCAACCTTACCGACGATCCCATTATTTACCCTAGCCGGTTATATGTTAGCGGAGAGTGGAGCTTCCCATCGAATGGTGAAATTATTTGAAACTCTGTTCGGATGGATACCGGGAGGTACTCCGGTTGTAATTGTTGTCTTGAGCGGATTTTTTACTGCTCTTACAGGCGGCTCCGGGGTTACAATTCTGGCTTTGGGGGGACTATTGTTACCGCTGCTGCTAAAAGAGGGTTACTCCAAATTCTTTTCCCTGGGGCTGATTACGGTTGCCGGTTCTCTCGGATTGCTGTTTCCACCCAGTTTACCGGCCATTATTTATGGCGTTACCGCCGGTGTTTCTGTAAAAAGTGTCTTTATTGCCGGATTGATCCCTGGTATCCTGCTGGTTATTCTGGTAGCCGGCTGGGCGGTCTGGCAGGGGAAAGTTCAATCGATAAAAGTACACTCCTTTAATTTTGCGAATATTGGGAAGATTCTGTGGACGACCAAGTGGGAAGTGCTGATTCCCGTCCTGATTCTGTTCGGAATTTTCGGTGGTTTTACTACTCTGGTGGAAACTGCCGCTTTGACCGTGGTTTATGTGTTTGTCATTGAAGTCCTGGTTTACAAGGATTTACCAATTCGTTCCCTGCCTTCAATCGTAATTAACTGTGCTACTCTGATCGGCGGTGTTTTAATTATTTTAGGAGTGGCAATGGGTTTCACCAGCTATCTTGTTGACGCTCAGATTCCCACCCAGTTATTAGCCTGGGTGAAAACCTCCGTTTCTTCAAAATTCCTGTTCCTGTTCCTGCTAAATATCTTTTTATTGCTGGTAGGTTGTTTAATGGACATTTTTTCGGCGATCATTGTAGTGGTTCCTTTGATTGCTCCCCTTGGCGCTTATTTTGGCATTGAACCTGTTCATCTGGCGATCATTTTTATCGCCAACCTTGAATTAGGATTCCTGACACCACCGGTTGGTATGAATCTATTTCTGGCAGCCTACCGGTTTGACGAGGATATGCCTACAATTTACAAAGCCACCTTGCCATTTTTTATCATTCGGCTACTGGCGGTTTTAGCTATAACCTACATTCCATACCTATCTTTGGTGTTATTACGCTAAATAATGGAAATAAAAACAATACTTGACTGATAAGAAAAGGATAGTATAGATTGATTCGAAATTATGTTAAAGGAGTGCCTATAATACATCGCTAACGGTTTAGAATTAGTTAACAATCGTCTCCGGAAGGGGGACACAAGGAGAAAAACCATGAAGCGAATATTTTTATTTGTATCGGTACTCCTGATATTCAGTTCGAATATATCAGTTGCTCAAAGTGAAGCAGGTGCCATCTTCTTGCTGATTTCACCGGGTGCCCGTGCAGGGGGGATGGGCGAAGCTCAGGTAGCCATCGCCGATGATGCTTATGCCAGTTACTGGAATCCTGCCGGTCTGGCGTTTCAAAAAGGTTCTGAAATTGCACTGATGCATGTCAATTGGCTTCCCAATCTGGCCGATGATCTCTACTATGAATTTCTGGCCTTTCGTCATAGCTTTCCGTCACTGGGTACGTTAGGGGGCCATATCATCTATTTGAATCTGGGAGAACAGGTGCGGATGGATGAATATGCTCAATACCAGGGGAAATTCACCAGTTATATGATGGCTGTAGCTCTCTCTTATAGTACCCGACTCTCTTCGAATAGTTCTTTTGGTTTGAATGCCAAAGTATCTTATCAGCATCTGGTTGAATTAGGTACGGGAAGCGAAAAGGGTAAGGGTACTTCAACTGATTTTGGTTTTGATGTAGGTTATTTGCAAAAGCAGTTTCTGGTACCCAATCTGACTTTTGGGGCGACTATCACTAACATTGGACCAAAAGTATCTTTCATCGACCCGGACCAGGCAGATCCTCAACCAACCAATTTAACGCTGGGGTTTAATTTTGAATTGTTCCGCAGCAATTACAATCGTTTGAATTTAGTTTATGACGTGGACAAATTGCTGGTAGCAACCTATCCGGATATGGATTGGGATAGTGATGGTAAAATCGGCGGTTATAACCGAAACGGTAAAGAAACTGATAAAAATCCCGATTACAACCGCCACGGGCAACAGGAGACCGCCCATAAGGATCCAATCTGGAAAGCGATTTTTACTTCCTGGGTTGATGATTGGCTATTGGGAGGTGATATCGATATTGCGCCACCAGGTGAGGAAACCGACCGGAAAATCGGTGGTTGGGAATGGGGCGGTGATGCCAATGGTAACAATAAAAAAGATCCGGAAGAAATGATCAATACGGAAAAAGAATATGATGTCCAGTTTGGTGATAAACGATGGGGAAAATATAACCAATGGGGTCAGAAGGAAGTCGGTTCAGGAAATGATCGTTCAATTTCGAATGAGTTGGATAAACTGGTTCACAATTTGGGGATCGAATACTGGTATTCGGATTATTTTGCTTTACGAACTGGATATTATATTGATAAAACCGGCAAAATCAGAAACCCCACATTCGGAGTTGGGTTACGGTTTTCCAATTATGGCTTTGATTTCGGATATACCTCCGGGGAACCAGGCCACCCGCTCACGAATACGATGCGGTTTTCTTTGAACGTCCGTTTTTAATCTCCTGAATCCATGAACCGTTCTTCGCTGAGCAGATTGGTTTGGGCCAGTTTGCTGGTTCTGGTTTATCCGCTGTCCGCCGATGTGATTGGTTTTCAAAAGGTTGCCATCATTCGGGTGACTTTTCAAAAGGATCTCTCTCCCGGTACTACTGGAGACGGTTCTTTTCTATTGTCCGAAATCACTTCCCCCTGCGGTAAATATACTATCGATCCCCCACCCCACGATAAGGCCTATTTTCAGTCTCAACTAAAAGCAGTGGATCATTATTTTAGAGCGGTTTCTTACAACCAGTTTGGCATTGATCTGGATAATTCCCGCATTTTCCCGGCTGATTCTCTATCGGCCTACGAACTGGACCATCCCATGAGCTACTATCACCCGTTAGGTGCTGAAAATCAATATGAACAGTTAATAACGGAACTTTTCACTTCAGCTGTAAAGCAGGCGGTTGAGGATAATGTCGATTTGTCGACTTTTAATCAGGTGATTGTAATTCACGCTGGCGTAGGTCAGGATTTTAATCTGCCTTTTTTAGATCCCACTCCGGAAGATATACAGTCAACATTTATTGATGAAACGATGTTCAACACTTATCTGGGAGGTCCCATCGACTTGGGAAATGGAGAATTAACCAAGGGTATTGTTTTACCAGAGACACAAAACCATTTATTATTTGATGAAACGCTGTTTTCCGAAATGGAATCCCCCTGTGATGCCCAGTATGGTTTGACCGGAACTTTAGCCTTAATGCTTGGTTTCAGCGCCGGATTGCCACCATTATGGGATACTGAATCTGGAAGATCGGGGATTGGTATTTTCGGGTTAATGGATCAAGGATCTAATAATGGCCGCGGGCTAATTCCGGCGCCACCGGATGCCTGGACCCGCAAATTTGCCGGATGGGAAAATCCTCAGACGATTCAAACTGAATCCCATATATCAATTCTGGATCGCCAGAAAAATTCCGTTATTAAAATTCCGATTAATGACAGTGAATATTTCCTCGTTGAAAACAGAGTGAACTGGTTTCGCCAGGGAGTAAATATTGATTCGGTTCGTTATCTCATTTGGGAAAATACGGGCGTATACCCGCCCTTTGTAGAAATTTTAATTGATTCCACTACCGTTGTTGCGGATGATAACGGAGTTATTGTTAGTGTTCCTGACTATGATTTAGGACTGCCGGCTTCTGGTTTGTTGATCTGGCATGTGGATGAAACCAGAATTGATCAAAGTATCAGTCATTACGCTATCAACCAGGCTTCCGATTTTATGGGAATTGATTTAGAGGAAGCGGACGGTGCCCAGGATTTAGGTTATGTTTCACAACTTATTCCCGATCCATCCGGTGGTTACTTCGGTGATATGTGGTTTAAAAACAACCGTGAATATGAACGAGCCAACCCCCAGATGCAGGGGCAGGCGCCATTATTTGGACCCTTTACATTTCCGGATACACGATCGAATTCAGGGGCGTCTTCGTTAGTATCGATTCAAAATATTAGCAAACCGGGAGAACAGATGACTTTTGATATTACTTTCGATCGTCCCATTTTTCGGATGGAAGATCCAACCCAGCATCTTTTATTTCAATTTGATTTTGATGGGGATAAATCAGGGGAAATATTTGGTTTTGGTGATTCACTCTGGTGGACAAAAAATGATTTGGACAATCGAGAGAATTTTTATCCTAATCGTTGGTCTGAATTTCAACTCTGTTTTTCAGAAAAGGATGATCGCAGTCAACAACATCCAGCTTCTCTCGTAATAGCAGGTACAACCGGGGATTCCTTGGTAATCGTCTGGTTTAACTATGATTCCAGCGTCGAAAATTTCGTACCAGGCTGGCAACAGCAATTATTAAGTGTTTGTGATCCTGGATACATTCATGTTCAGGATGACCCACAGAAAGTTGATCTTTTCTGGGCCGGTAAAACGATTTCAATTAATTCGGATACTGTCATTCAAGCTGTTTCTGACCCTGCACTTCTCTGTGATGATTTCCCCGAAACTTTACGCAGTGATGGTGATAAAGGATTTCAGGCTTCTTTAGACAGTATTACAATTACTACTACTGATGGTTATTCGTTCAAGGGATTCTTTACCGATCTGGCCCTGATTGACCTGGATAACGATGGCAGGGTGGATATTCTCACGCTTGATACTGAAGGGAAGGTGTATGCTTTTGACCGGCAGTTACGACTGAAGAGTGGATTTCCAGTAAATGTTAACGCGGAACCACCGTTATTGGCAAAAAATATTCGAGGGGATGCATATCCGGAAATTGTATTCCAGAATCA
>JBHHUS010000096.1:0-3381 GCA_046861615.1 Fidelibacterota bacterium | reverse complement strand
ATCGAATTGAAAGCAACCAAACCAGCAGCATATTCACTGTCACCTTTAGCCAACTCGTTCCACACAATGACCATAGCGATACAGCGGGCCAGGCCGATCATAATTAAACCATACATATATTCGGGATAGTTTTTTAGAAACACAATCGCCAATACAAACATCAATACCGGCCCGATAATCCAGTTTTGAATCAACGATAACATTAACACCCGCCAATTGCGAAAAACGCTACCCAATTCTTCGTATTTAACCTTAGCCAGCGGCGGGTACATCATCAGGATCAATCCAACGGCAATGGGAATATTGGTCGTGCCAACCTGGAATATGTTCCAGAAATCAACGATCTGCGGGAATAAATACCCGGAGAATACACCAACAAACATAGCCAGAAAGATCCACAAAGTAAGAAAACGATCCAGGAACGATAATTTATTAATCACTTTAGGCATTGGTTCTTCCAGATTAATGATTCATTGCTTGTCCCCTAAAGCGCGATCAAGAGCAATATAGCAGTAAAATTTTCAGCGATTGCACAGGCTGTTCCGATCTACAGTTTGTACGGCTGTTTGATCTTTCACTACCTGAGGCTCATTTTGTAATCGGGAGCTGATCATTCCCCACAGGGTTTTAGTCCAACTATCGACCGGATGATCATTCAGTTTATAATTCACCCATTTCCCTTCCTTCCAATCCCGGATCAACCCCGCCTGGCGCAGGATCGCTAGATGTTTTGACACAGTGGAAATAGCCAGATTCAAGACGGCGGTGATTTCACAAACACAAAGGGATCGAAGTTCCAGCATCTTTAAAATCCGCAAACGTTGGGGATCAGATAAGGCTTTTAAAATACTAACTGTATTTTTCATGCCTTAAATTAGAATCATTTCGTCATTTGACGAAATATAAAAAACCTAAAAATATTCTGAAAAAAAATAAATTAAAGAATTTGGCTCGGTTTCAGAAAACCCAATATCGCCGGTAGAACCACCAGATCAAAAACCAGAGCCAGGAAAATCACGATGCTGGAGAGAATACCGAAGTGAATTACCGGGTTGAAGCTGGCCAGGGTCAATACGGCGAACCCGAAGGAAAGAATAATACTGGTAAACATAATCGGTCGACCGGTCCCCTGAATAGCGACTTCAATTGCCTGAGTAGTGGAACCAGTGACTTTCAGTTCCAGTTTCAAGCGACTGAGAAAGTGGATCGAGTCATCCACAACCAATCCCAGGGCTACTCCGGCGATCATGACCGTTCCAACATCCAGGGCAATATTGAAAAATGGCATGAGAGCCATGGTAAAAAGAATCGGTAAAAAATTAGGAATGATCGCCAGCAAACCCAATTTTACCGAACGCAGCAGCAAGATCATACACAGCAGGATGACGATGAAGGCAATCCCAAAACTGCGCAATTGCGTCGTCAGTAAATAGCTTTCCATCCGATGCATCAGGTGCACCAGACCGGTGGGTTGAACGATGGCAGCAGAACCGAAAATAGCCTGCAATTTTTGTTCAATCTCCGGCATTTTAGCGGCCAGTTGTTGCGACTGGGCCATTGCCACCCGCACCGAGATTCTTCCTTTGGAAAAGTCATCGGCCAGCAGGGCCGACAACTCGTCACTCCCGCGTACCAGCAGTAATTCCTGGGAAACACCCTCCCGGGATTCCGGGAGCTGATAGGCAGCTGAATCGCCTTCGAAAAAGGCTTTATTCAGTGATTTAATCAGATCCACCGCTGAAAAAATGCCCGTGACGCCGGGGACACCCACCAGGTAATCCTGAAACTGATCCATCTTCCGGAGCAGAACCGGGTTTTTCAGGGCGTCGGTCTCGCCTCCATCGACCAGAAATTCCAGGGAAACGCTGCCACCCAGATTAGAGTCAATCCATTCCGTTTGGTTCCGTAACGGGTCACCCGGTTTAAAATAATCCAGGGAGTTCGTCCCCACCGGTACCAGCGATACCAATTTCAAAGCCGGGACCAGAAGCAAACCACAGAAAACAAGTATAACCTTGGAGCGGACCGGTCGCCAGTGTCCCATCCAGGCTAACAGGCGGGTAGCCAGACCGCTACGCACAGCCACTTTCTGGGTTTCCTTAGGCGCCGGTAAAAGGGTAAGTAACACCGGCAGAAAGAACAGTGTCACGCTGTAAGCTGCAATTACCCCAAATGCCGCTACCAGGCCGAATTGCCGCACAGGAACCAGCGCAGCACTGAGCAAAGACAGGAGTCCAATGACGGTGGTCACACTGGTCATGGTAATGGGTGTAATCAAATGGTCGAAAGTGGCCTTAATGCAATCCCGGCGGCGGGCATCCGGATGATGGCCGTGTTCCTGGAGATAATCGGCTACAATGTGAATGGAATCAGCCACCGATACGGCCAACAGCAAGGGCGTAATGATGGTGGAGATAATATTAATTTTATATCCCATCAGCACCAGGAAACCGTAGGTCCAGATGATGGTGATAATCACCACGATCAGGGGTAGCAGTACACTGCCAATGCGCCGAAACATGGTAAACATAATGCCCACCATAATGACCAGCATCACCGGAATGTAGCGGGATTGATCTTCCTGGGTATAACGGAAAAGGGCTTCATCCATAACCGGTCCACCACCAAAATAAAACGTCTTACCACTGCTTTTACCTTCTTCCGCCAGGATAGCCTTGACCTTATTCAACAATTCTACTTTATAGTCAAATTCACCCTGGATATGCTCCACTTCCAGAACCAGGGCCGTATGGCGGCCATCACGGGAGAGGACAGTACCGGGGATGAAGGCGTCCTCCAGGGCCCGCTGACGAACAACAGCCATTTCTTTGGTCGCAAGCGGCAATTGGTCAATTAGAGGATCAAAATTGATACTCTCCGAATCACCGTAAACAATCTGGGAATTAGTAAGACTCAGAAGTCGATGAACATGGGGCAGGTCTTCCATCCGGCGGGTCAGGCGGTCAATCAGGTCCAGATCGGCATTATTAAAAACGTCCGGTTTACTGCTGAAAGCAATGACAATCAATTCATCGGAACCAAACTGATCCAGGAACTGACGGTACTCCTGCAGATCACCTTCTAAAAAATAGGTCTCGATGGTATTGTCAAACTGGATGTCGCTGGCTTTCCAGCCGAAAAAGGCAGTTAATAACAGCACTGCCAGGGATACCAATAAACGATTTTTCAGAATAAAGAGGATTAACCGGGACTTCGGTTTCATGGACCTGCCGTGGATATTAAGCTAATCATTTTTCTGAAGGCAGCAACCCTTCCCCCGGGGACTTGATGCAGTAAGTACAATAACCGGAAAATATTATTAGCAGAAAATCCAGATAAATCAGGAATATTTCAAGATAATAAATTCCCGATGATGAAGGG
>JBHHUS010000043.1:0-14850 GCA_046861615.1 Fidelibacterota bacterium | reverse complement strand
TGTTTACAAAGCCAAAAACCTGAAATATGAAGATGCTTCCGGTAACTGGCATGATCTGAAAAAGCCCGGCACCATTTTTGCCAAAACAATCGTTGCCAAAGGCGGTCATAAAGGTCTTGGCCGTAGTCTGGAAGGCGATGATGGTAGCGGTGAGATAGGCGGGGGCGGTCCAGTTTCTATTGGAGGTGGAGGTATGAATAATTAAATTTTCAGGACATATGCTGCTCTCTAATGAATCAAATAAAGCTATAGAACAGGCTTTAGTTAGTATACCCAATGTACGTAGAGACGAACTTTTCGTCTTTTTCGGGCAAATAGGGTATTACGACCTTGCTCAGATTAAAGAGCTGTTCATTAACATCAATGCGCTCGAAAAAGAAGACGAACGTATGCAAGCCTTTGTTATGGCGGGAGTCGGCAAGTTGTATTTATTGGAGGGAAACTATCTTTACGCAAAAAAGCTTCTGAGCCAGGCTCGTTTCCTGGCTCAGAAGCAAAATCGTCTTTCTAAAAACCCAAGCAAAGATGAAGTGTATGCCTATGTACTTTATGAAACAGGACTACTGTTCAGGCACCTTTTTGAACCCGATCTTTCAATTCAAAATTTCCAGTTTTCCATAGATTTAACAGACTCAAAAATTTTACGTCTTTTTGCAAGCTATCAGCTGGACACATGTTTTGCAGAGGAAGTAAAGGATATCAAGTCTTTAATGCCTTATTTAGATCTAATGAAACCTTACCCAATTCAGTTAATATTAGTTCTAAACCGAATTGGTATTATTTTTTCAGAGATAGATCAACCGAAATTAGGTTTTAAATATGTTAATGAAGGATTAGAAATTGCTAAAGAGCATGGTTTTACTGATCTGGAAAGTGTTTTAACAAATTCTATTGGTTATAATTACTTTTTGCAAAAAAAATATGATTTGGCTCTAGAAACACTTGAAAATAATTTCAAATCATCAACCAGTTATTACACAAAATCACTTTCCTGTGAAAATATTGGCCTTGTATTTTTCCAATTAAGTGACTATCAAAAAACTATTAAATATGTCACTAAAGCCAATAAAATCGCAAAACAACATTCAGTCATCTCCCAAATCCCCGGGCAGCATATTTATCTGGGGCAGGTGTACGAAGAAAAGCTGGTTCAATTAACTGAAGCTCGGAGACAGTATCACCTTGGTTATAAAGCAGCGACGGAACAGGTAACCTGGGGATTGAGTTTTACGGGGGAGCGACGGAAAGCGGTGGATATTTATGTTGGTTTTCTACAACGTCATTCGACAGAAAGATTATCCCCATTACCGCCAAAGCATCCTTTCGAATTCACAATTGGTAAATCCTGGAAAGAAATTAAAGACCTGTTTTATCAGCAACTCTTCCAGTTTCACCTGGCTCAAAATAACACAGCCGAAGAGATGTGCAAAAAACTGAAGATTAAACCGACTACCTATTACTCTCTTCGGGCCCGGCTGGCCAAGGAAGGCAATCCGCTCCCCTTGCAACGCAGCAGAAAAGCGGCTATTACCGACCCTTCCTTATTGGGTTTGAGAGACTGGATTAAAGAGCGTCAGTCGTTAACCCGTCAGGAAATTGAGACTGCTTTTGATCGGGAGGCACTGGCCTTTCTATATAAACGACATGGGCACCGGAAAAACGTCCTCTCCAGAGTATTAAATCTCAGTTATCCTACTATAGTTAATAAAACAAAATTCCTATATCAAAAAGGGTTCGAAAACTTCTAATCTATTGATTCGCTGCTGAATAGATTCACTGATTTAAGCAGTATTATTCCCATAGTCATTAACCTCATTAAGATATTATTTCAGGGAGCCCGCTGTCCTGCTCGATAAGCACCGTAAAAATCAGCCACCCAGAATAAAGTTGCTGCAATACCAGTCAGGGCAGCGGCTGTCGGTTTTTGACCTTGCTGAAAATAGTAGGCATTGGAACCAAAGCCGATAACCATTAAAAAACTGAAGAGTCCATCCATGGGGCGCCCCGCATAGGTCCGGCCCAACCCTGGTACTACTGACAAGGCAAGAGCCAGTTTTGGATCCTTCTCTGTCGTTCTTCCCGGTTGCCAGTTAATCGGCTCCAACAGTCGGCCATCGGCAGCATATTGGGGCTGAAGCTGTAAGCTGTGGTAATGGCGGGCAGCCGGATTACACCGTACAATTCGATCAGTCCCCCTAATGACGCCTGGAAGAACACCATACTCCGCAATTGCCTGAGCCATGTAATTCGAACAGGAGGGCTCAAATTGGCAATTCATAAAATCGGCCGAATAGGAGAACCGTTGCCACAGGTAAATGGGTACAATTGCTGTTTTTTCAACAACGTTCAACACAGGATCAGTTAAAATAGTGTCGGCAGGAAAAGTCTGGGCCGTTAAAAATGGGGCCAGATTCAGAGCTAAAAGAAAGGTAGTATCACGTAAAATTCGCATCAATCAAAGTGATAGGTAAAGTCCAGAATTGGTGTGGGAGCCCCCTCAGATTTAAGCACAAATATTCCGCCCAGATCAACGGCAATTTTCTTTCCAAAGAATCGAACTGCCAAAGATAGCGGTATGGCATCTAGCTCAGCTTGTGGTAGAATCCAATTTTCAGTAATCAGAGCCAGATTATCGGTCATACGTTTATTCCCGGCCAGAACAATAATTGGTTTTTCAGCGACGTGCCAGTTACCCTTTTCTTCCACATACCCCCAGCCCAGGGAAAGCGACCCATGATTAAACCGATCCCCAACCGTTGCTGTTCCAAAGAAGAATCCCATCCCAAAACCCTGATCAAAGAGCGGAATCCGAAAATACTCAATACCGCCGGCCAACGCCAGTTTATCCCGCTGGAGAAGTGTTATTTTTGCGGCCGCGAAAATCGGGGTATCAGCAATTGGCATCCCCGGAAACCAGATGACACCAGCCTGGAGTGATATATTGTTCGTTATACCATAATTTATTGAAGGAAAGAAAAGACAAAAATCCCGGCAGTAGCCTTTCCCCGACTCAATGGCAAAGGCAGAGGGTGCAAATAGGTACCGACTTTTATTGGGGTCCGGTCTGAATATTTTCTGGCCGACAATTTTCCCCTCAAACGGTTTAATAGACTTAACGGATTCCCGGGGAATATCGATATTGATTCCGGCGGGCGTAGTGAGTGTAATACCCGTATCTGATTCCCGGGCAATCTGGCCTACGTATTCAGCACCATCCAAAGTTACAATTTTCACTTGTTCAACTTCCTGTTGTACCAGCAAAGATTCCTGACCGTTCAGCAATACAAAACACACAGTAATAAGAAAGACCGCAATTGTTTTATTCATTATTCTCCCCATATTATTAAAGACAATAAGACAGGGATGTTAGAAAATCAATAGTACTTAATTGCATACCATAAGAAAACTCATTCTACGGGGTAATGAGCACGTTTAATATGATTTTATCATCACCACGGTTACATCCCCATCCAAGTTCCAGATGCTGAGTGGCAATGAGCCATACATGGTAAAAGTACAATTCATTCCGATAGTAAACCTAAAGCAGTCAATTCTGTATTCAGTGCCTGATCACCCCGATAATGAATTACCTGCAAACCAAGTTCATTTGCAGCATCCACATTGGCTTTGATATCATCAATAAACAGGGCTGCCTGAGCTTGGACTCCAGCCTTTTTTAAAGCATAGTGAAATATCCTTACATCAGGTTTCCGGTAACCCACATCAAAGGAGTAGACCGCACCGGCAATATAATCCAGGAATGAAACCCGCCGACCCAGTTCATCTCTGATATGCCGGGGATTAGTGTTGGAAAGCAACCACACAGGGTAACTTTGGGCTAATTGTTTCAAAATAGTAGTGCTTCCATTTTCGGTTCCCAAAAGCAATTTCCACCCCTTCCAGAAGTCAGTTTCATGAATTTCAACGGAACCGGGCAGTGAATTAATAAAGGCAGAAAAGAACTCGTGGTCGTTGATCTCTCCCCGTTCATAGGAATAATAATCATCCTCGGGAAAATGCTTCTGAACCACTTCTGGATCCAGACCGGCCCTCTCGGCCCAATATTGAATTGTCCGCTCCGGATGAATGTTAATCAGCACACCGCCAATATCAAAAAATACGGTCTGAATTAATGCAGACTTCAACTCTTTTGCTTTACCAGGCAAACGGACCATCCACCACTTTCCAGAGATACCAGGCTGCCACTGTCCGGTAGGGACGCCACTTTTCCGCAGCCTGACCCACAGTTTCTGGCGATGGCAGGTGAGTATCACCCTGAAGTTGCCGGAATCCTTTTCGAATCCCCAGATCCAGGGCGGGGAATACATCCGGACGATTTAATGTAAACATCAGAAACATATCCACCGTCCAGGGTCCAATTCCCTTTACTTTCAACAGGGCAGACCGGATCTCTTCGTCTGTCATGGATTCACTATTTTCCAGCTTCGACTGGATTTGCTCCCATTTTTCCGATAGGTCCCGGAGATAACGTATTTTCTGACCGGAAAGGCCTGCGGACCGAAGGTTGGTCAAGTCAATAGATAACACCTCCTTAGGAGATGGAAAACGTTTTACTTCAAACAGGTTCAGAAAGCGTTTTAAAATAGTTCCGGCGGCTTTCCCGCTGAGTTGCTGGAAAATAATTGCCCGCACCAATGCTTCAAAATAGTTCTGCTCCGGTGTAAAATCCGGCGGACCAAATTCCTGAATCAGTCTTTCCATTTGGGGGTCAACCCGTTTTAAATAATTAATTGCTTCCGGGATATTCATACGGAACAGATATACAATTGCAGGGGGCTGGTTTCGTCGAAGGGCTGACCATCATAATCCCCCCACTTTTCCTGAATCACAAAACCGGCTTCCGTCAGTAATCGATCCATCGTATCGGGATAATACATACGCATATCAAATTCATATTCTATTATTTCCTTTTCTTTCCCCCGATCCAGATACCAGTGAATATGGTTGATTTCGGTTTCAATATCATAGCGAGTCTGTTCCTTTACCCTGCACGAGCCACCTTCAGGATGTTCAAATGTAAGGACATCGTAATTCTTGTTTTCATCCCGGTACAGAAACTCCGGATCAGGGACAAAGATATCCACTAAGAATCGACCGGAATCAGATAGATGCTGATGAACCGATTTCAAGCATTTCATGGCCTCCGCTTCTCTGTAAAGGTGGAGAAAGGAATTAAACCCGATCAGAATCAGATCAAATTTACTTTTCAGATCAAATCCACGCATGTCCCCCCGAACAAAGTGAGCCCGGCAGCTAAAATGCTCCCGGCACCAGTGGATGTATTCAGTGCTCTGATCCAGACCGGTATACTCCAATCCCATTTCAAGCAGAGGATTCGCCAGTCGGCCGGTACCACAAGCAAGTTCCAAAACAGGACCCCTCACCTTTTCAGCCCAGAACAGGTAAAAGGGGAAATCGTTCTGCTTTTGGCCATTAATGGCATTATAAAGCACCGGATCATGATAAATGTCAATTCGCACAGGCAATTTTCAAATAGAGATTAAACGAATAATATCAGCCAGATTACAGCTCGAGTAATTCGCGCGGTGTTTGATTAAGAATTTCACAGCCATCGGCCTGCACTACAATATCATCTTCAATCCGGACGCCACCCCATTCCGGTAAATAGATTCCCGGTTCAACTGTGACAACATTGTTCTCTGCCAATATTTGCCGGCTAAGCTGGCTTAGTCGGGGTTGGGTGTGGATATTTAAACCCAAGCCATGACCAGTACCATGATTGAAATAATCTCCATAGCCTCCAGCGGTTATAAAATCCCTGGCCGCCGAATCCAGATCTTTGCAAGCAACCCCAGCCCGAGCTTGATCCAAACAAGCCTGTTGCGCACCCTTCACCAATTCATAAATTTCCCGATGTTTATCCGTGGCAGGACCAATTACCGGCGTTCGTGTCATATCAGCATGGTAACCGGCATATTTCGCCGCGGCGTCAATCACAATAAAATCACCGCTCTGAAATGTTCGATCGGTGGGAACAGCATGGGGTAAAGCGCTGTTAGGTCCGCCGGCGACAATAGGAGTATAGGCTTCTCCGTCTCCCAATTCCCGATAACGAAGTGCCAATCGGTTGGCAACCGTCTTTTCCGTCACTCCCGCCTTTAAAAGTGGTAGAATCTCTTCAAATACAGCATCTGTAATTTCCACAGCGGTTCGAATGGCATCAATTTCACTGGAGTCTTTAACGCTTTGCAGGTCTTCCAAAATTCCGGGACAATTTTCCCAGGTTACTTTAGGAAATTGTTCTCTTAATTCATTAAACCGGGTTACAGTCAGATGATCTCCCTCATATCCCAATTTTACGCCGCCAGGAATCAAATTCTGCTTCCTGGCACTCATAATTTCAACATGGGATTCACTCCCGATGATACGTTGAAACCCCTTTACCTCCTGTTTGGACTGTTGATCGTAACGTCCGTCGGAAATAAAATACTGTTTATCCGGAAGCACAATACAAGTGGCGGATGAGCCGGTAAACCCGGATAAATACCGAATATTGGTGAGATTTGTTATCAGCATACCGTCGAGGCCCCGTTCCGCCAGAAGGGTCTTGAGTGCCGTTTGCCTTTTCAAATAAATGTTACTGTTCATGGATTCTCTTTTGTCCAATCAAGGGGTTGAAAATAAAAGGTGGTTTGGATAAACAGTCGGCCGTCAGGGTTGAATTTCAGCCTTAATGGCCTCCCGCTCCCGATTAATCCGCTCCCGATCCTTCCCCTGTTCCTCCAGCACATCCAGCACATCCAAGGCCTGGTGAAACAAACCTTGATTCCGGAGAACACTCACCAGGGTGAACGTAGCCAGGCGGGGGCTGATATTTATACCTTCCAGATTTTTATCCGGGACTGGTTGGGTTGGTCCCGTAGAAGGAACGGCTTTTTCAGACTTGGTGGTTGCCTTTTTTTTATTCTTTGAAACCAGTTTCCGGTTCTTTAAAAAATCCCGGGCTAATTTATTTTCAGGATCTACCTTCAGAGCTCGCTTCCAACTAATTTTCAGCGTCGATTCAGAACGCTCTAATTGCTCTTGAATCACTGGTAATGTCAGGGCGGCCGATAGATGATCGGGGACTGCCTTTAAAACCCGTTTCATTAATTTCTCCGCTGTAACCAGGTCCCCCAGAGCCAATTCAGCCTTTGCCAAAATATATTGACCCTCTACATTATCAGGGTTGTGACCTAAACCAATTTCACACACTTTTTTAGCCCGGATATAATCGCCCTTAGATTGGTAAATATCAGCTAATACAGGGAATAGAACGGTATCAAAATGGTCGGCAAAATAAAGTTCCAGTTCAGTTTGGTTATTTAAATCCATTTAACGGCGATTCTGCTCAACCCAGTTTTTAATATAATCCACAGTCTCCTGAACCGGTGTCCCCGGGCCGAAAAGTCTCCCCACACCCATTTTTTCCAATGTTTCCACGTCTTTTCGGGGAATGATTCCGCCACCCACCAACAGCACATCATCCAGATGTTTTGCCTGCATTAATTCCAAAACCCGGGGGAAGATGGTCATGTGAGCATTATTGAGGCTGGAGAGAGCAATGACATCTACATCTTCCTGGAGCGCAGCGGAAACAATCATTTCCGGTGTCTGCCGCAATCCCAAATAGATTACTTCCATTCCGGCATCACGGTAGGCCGCCGCCAGAACCTTAATCCCCCGGTCATGGCCATCCAAACCCGGTTTAGCCATCAAAATTCTTATTTTTCTTTCCATTGACACCAGCGCTTTTAATTATAAAAAGTTACAAACGTTTCACTTATGGAAGCAGTACCAATCAAGAGGGAAGGGAAGGTCGGAAATGTTTCCCGGGTCTGGTTATTTGTTGGTGTCCAGCACAAAGGTCACTGGTCCATCATTCACTAAAGTAACGGCCATCATAGCCCCAAATTGACCAGATTGAACCGGAATATCATTTTCTTCTAAACCGGCAATAAAAGCATTGTAAAGTTCTTCACCCAGCGCCGGGTCTGCTGCATTGATAAAACTGGGTCTCCGCCCCTTACGCCAGTCACCACAGAGAGTAAATTGACTAATCACCAGCGCTGATCCACCGACATCCTGGATTGAACGGTTCATTTTTCCGTCGGAGTCATTAAAAATTCGAAACCCGGTAATTTTCTGAACCAGGAATTCACTTTCCTTCTCAGAATCTCCCTTTTCCACTCCCAGGAAAATGACCAAGCCCGGGCCAATTTTGCCAATGGTTACCTCCTCCACTGAAACCCGGGCTTCCAAAACACGTTGGAGCAATGCAATCAATCCGATATCCAGACATTACTTTTTCCATAGGTGTCCCGTAATTTTTTTAAAAACTTAGGATGAGCCGAAACTTTCACATTGTGAGCGTAAATCCGTTGCTGTTTTCCATGGGCCGAGGTCATGTGAAACATAAGGCCACAGGAACCCTCATGGTCCTTTGCCAGCTTAAAGAGTGTTTCAGCATCAGCCGGTGTCATCTGATCCGGCTCAACCCGGATATTGACATGTTTGGAATACATTTCACGGGCCTCCTCTACACTCACAATTTCATCAGCAATCAGTTTTAAATCCGAAAAATCAGAAGTGTCCGAAGGTTTCCCGGTTACAAAAACAACCTTGTCATTCTGAATCAAATCACGATTCCTGGCAAACGTATCGCTAAAAGCCAGAATCTCCGCCTGACCTCCAAGACAGTCCAATCTGAAGAAAGCCATCTGATTATTCTTGCGGTCAAAGTGCATTTTTACTTCCCGAATCTGTCCACCTACGCGAATTTTATCCTGTTGCAGGTGTTCAATATTATCGGAAAAATCATAATTGCTGAATTCCTCCAGATCCTCAGCATATTCCAAAAGCGGATGACCTGAAATGAACATGCCCAGTACTTCTTTTTCGTAATTTAAACGCTGGGGCTCTGCCCATTCACCCACCTCCGGTAAATCCGGAATCATGGTTACTTTATTCCCCGCAGAATCCAGAAGTCCACCGAATAGATCCTCCTGATTTTTTGCTCGATCCTCCTGCACCTGCTGGCCGTATTTTAAGGCCTTATCAATCGCTTCAAATTTCTGCGCCCGGTTACCACTCAAGGAATCCATTGCTCCGGATTTAACTAAACTTTCCAAGACTTTCCGGTTTACCGCCCGTAAATCAACCTTGGCACAAAATTCAAAGATGGTTTTAAAAGAACTATTTTCCTTCCGGGCTTCAAGAATCTTCTCCAGTGCTTTGGTACCTACATTTTTAATCGCATTCAAGCCAAAAGAAATTGTTTTCTTATCCACGGGTTTAAAATGAATATCGGAAACATTCACATCAGGCGGATTTACTTCCATTTTCAATTTACGGCATTCATTAATCAAGATCACCACGCGGTCGATATTGGACATTTCACTGGTCAGGTTGGCGCTCATGAACTCTGCCGGATAGTGAGCTTTCAACCAGGCTGTCTGGAAAGCAACATAGGCATAGGCAGTGGAATGGCTTTTATTGAAGCCATACTGAGCGAATTTTTCGATTAATTCATAGATTCGTTCCGCTGTTCTTCGAGGGATATTATTTTTAACGGAACCTTCTAGAAATTTGACCTTCAATTCAGTCATTAATTGTCGATTCTTTTTACCCATGGCTCGGCGCATAATATCGGCTTCCGCCAGACTGAACCCGGCAACGTCATGGGCAATTTGCATGACTTGTTCCTGGTAAACAATAATACCATAGGTTTCCTTTAGAATCGATTCCAGGGATGGATGACTGTACTCAATTTTTTTTCGCCCCCGTTTACGGGCAATAAAGTCGGCGATATTTTCCATGGGGCCGGGACGATAGAGAGCATTCATGGCAATTAGATCTTCAATCACTGTCGGGGTCAGCTTTTTCAGGAATTCCCGCATACCTGAAGATTCAAATTGGAACACACCGATTGTCAATCCTTTTGAGAAAAGCCGATACACGTCAGGATCATCCAGGGGAATTTTTTCAATATTAATTTTTTTACCCTGTTGCTCAATCAATTTGAGTGTATTGCTGATAACCGTGAGATTGCGTAGACCTAAAAAATCCATTTTCAACAGTCCCAATGCCTCCAGGCCTTTCATATCGTACTGGGAAGTGATATCCCCCTGAGGTGAACGATATAGTGGCACATAGTCCGTAAGTTCCCCCGGTGCAATGACCACCCCGGCAGCATGCGTAGAAGCATGTCGATTCATACCTTCTAAAACCAGGGATAAATCAATCACTTCTTTGTAAGGGCCTTCAGCAGCGGAGCGTAATTCAGGGTTTTGGTTCAGAGCTTCTTCAAGGGTAATATTTAAAGTTGTGGGAATCATTTTTGCCAGACGGTCAATTTCACCGAATGAATAGCTCAGCACGCGACCAACATCCCGAACAACCTGACGGGCTTTCATTTTCCCAAAAGTAATGATCTGAGTAACCGAATTTTCTCCGTACTGGTGTTTGATGTAATCAATCACTTCTCCCCGTCGGTCGATGCAGAAGTCAATATCAATATCCGGCATGCTGATTCGGTCAGGATTAAGGAAGCGTTCAAACAGTAACCCATGGCGAATAGGATCAATGGAGGTGATTCCCAGGGCATAGGAGACCAGGCTGCCCGCAGCAGATCCACGGCCGGGGCCCACCGGAATTTTATTTTGATGGGCATAGCTAACGAAATCAGCGGTAATTAAAAAATAACCGGCGAAACCCATTTTCTCAATGACTTTCAGTTCATGGTTAAGACGTTTTTCAAGGTCCGGGGTTAGCTCGCCATAACGGTTTTTTACTCCACGCTGGCACAACTGCTTCAGATATTCATTCGGATCCTGCGAAGGATCATCAGTTGGAATGGGAAATTTTGGCAAATGATATTGACCCATTGGTAATTCCAACTCGATACTATCAGCAATTCGGCGGGAATTTTCCATGGCTTGCGGCACTTCCTTAAAGAGATCATTCATCTGATCCTGGGATTTTAAATAAAACTCAGGCGTAGCATATCGCAGGCGATTTGTGTCGCTGCGTTCTTTACCAGACCCCAGACAAATGTGAACATCATGGGCCTCCCAGTGTTCATATCGGGCATAATGGGCATCATTAGTGCAGACTAGTGGCAATTCAAGTTCCTGACTCAACTTCACCATGTTTTCAATATTCTGAGTTTCCTCGGCTATCCCGTGATTCTGTACCTCGAGATAGAATCGATCCGGGAACAATTCAGAAAAACGCAGAGCAGCTTCCCGGGCGCCCTTCCAGTCCCCTTTTAACATTTTTTCCGGAAGTTCCCCTTTTAAGCAGGCCGATAAACAAATTAAACCTTCGTTATAATCTTTCAGGAGTTCCAGATCGATCCGCGGCCGGTAGTAAAACCCTTCCAAATAGGCAAATGTTGCCAGTTTCATCAGGTTTTTATAACCGGTATAATTCTGGGCTAACAAGATCAGATGATTATTCCCCCACCCACCGTCTGACCGGGGCTTCTTATCAAATCGACTGCCTACGGCGACATAAGTTTCACAGCCAATAACCGGTTTAATTCCGGCTTTTTTGGCGGCATTGTAAAAGGGAATGACACCAAACAGATTACCGTGATCCGTTAGAGCTACCGTATCCATCCCCAGATCAGAGACAGTGTTCACCAGTGTCTGAACGGTCTGTGCACCGTCCAGAAGACTGTAATCAGAATGGTTATGAAGATGTACGAATTCCGCTGTCATTTAAAGTAAAATGATTGTTCTCAAACAAAAAACTACTGCTGAAAATACAGCGACATTTTCTATCTGGACAGGGGCGAGTTAGTTGAAAATAAAAATTTTCAACCGGAGTATCGGACTTTTAGAACGCGATCATCCCCATTAAAATCAGAAATCAACTCGATGGCTGAAAAACAATCCTGTAAAAACACCTCTTTAGCCCGGCGGGCATGATCTCCTAAACCTACTTCCATCACCAACCAACCGCCTGGATTTACTACTTGTTCAGCCACCTCGGCCAATCGACGGTAAAACGTCAAACCATCCTGATTATCGGTTAAAGCCACGCGAGGCTCGTAATCACGAACATCCGGCATGAGGCTCTCCATTTCTACTGTCGGAATATATGGTGGATTAGAAACAACCAGATCGAAGCGTTTCTCCGGTACAGCTTCCAGAAAGTTCATCTCTACCAGTTTTATGTTAGTAGTCTGATTTTGTTTAACATTGTACCGGGCAATTTCCAGGGCCGCAGAGGATACCTCCAGGGCCGTAACTTCACCAGCAGGACACTCGGCAGCTATGGAGATAGCTACACAACCGGAACCGGTTCCGACGTCTAGAATTCGGGGTTTTTCAATATTCCTGACTGAATGGAGAGCTACATCTATCATCCGCTCCGTTTCCGGGCGCGGTATCAGTACCGCTGGGGTTACTTTGAAAGACCGGCCATAAAATTCTGTTTCCCCGGTGATATATTGCAGTGGTTCCAGTTTAATTCGTCGTTGAACCCAACCCCTTAAACGAGTGAGCTTTCCCCTTGAAACTGGTTCTTCAAATTGCAGATATAAATCAATTCGTTGGTAGCCCAGGAGTTCACATAAAAGCCATTCAATTTCCCGACGAGGGTGCTCAAAATGTCGGGAAGAAAAATAATCCTCACCCCACTGGAGGAGGTCAATCACCCGCCAATTTTTCTCTGATCCGCGGGTGTCGTTGTCCATTTTACTCCGCAGCCACTAGGCGAGCCTGCTGATCAGCCAGTTTCAAATTATCAATCAACTCTCCCAACTCACCGTCCAAAATTCCCTCCAAGTTGTAACTGGTAAAATTAATCCTGTGATCTGTTACCCGCCCCTGGGGGAAATTATAGGTTCGGATTTTTACAGAACGATCCCCGGTAGATACCATCAACTTTCTCACATCTGCCCGTTCTCTGGTAATTCGCTCCTCCTCCAGGGCTAACAATCGCGAGCGTAACACCTTCATAGCAGCGACCTTATTTTTATGTTGGGACTTTTCATCCTGACAAGTGACTACTAAACCTGTGGGTACGTGAGTGATCCGGATGGCCGATTCTGTTTTATTCACATGCTGGCCCCCGGCTCCACTGGCCCGGTAGGTGTCAATTTTTAAATCGGCTTCATTAACCTCCACATCCGCTTCTTCCGCCTCCGCCAAAATGGCTACCGTGGCAGCAGAAGTATGAATTCGACCACCAGTCTCCGTTTTTGGAACCCGCTGGACCCGATGAACTCCACTTTCGTATTTCAACTGACCATAAACACCCGCTCCTTCTACCGAAAAAATAACCTCCTTATAGCCGCCAATACCAATTTCGTTGGATTCCAGGATTTCGTGTTTCCAGCTATTCCTTTCGGCAAAACGGACATACATACGATATAGATCCATGGCAAATAAAGCAGCTTCATCTCCACCGGTACCGGCACGGATCTCAACAATTGTGTTTTTGTTATCACGAGGATCTTTCGGAAGCATGAGGAGTTTTATCTCCTCTTCCAATCGCTTCAGAGAGCTTTCCAGCTCTTCCAGCTCAGACTCTGCCAGCTGTTTCAATTCGGGATCGTTACCCACCATGATTTCCCGATCCTCTTCAATCTGTTCCGAAAGAGCAATATATTCCTTCGCCTTGGATACCAGCGGGCTCCTTCTCCGGTGTTCCTTGGCCAGTTCGGTCATTTTTCTCTGATCAACAATCTGAGCCGGGTCCGCCATTTGAGCTTCCAGCTTTTCAAATCGCGTAATGATTCCTTTTAGCTTTTCAATCAACCGATGGCCTCTGCCAAATACTCTTGACCAATTACCTCTTCATATTTATCGCCGAATGCGCTTCGTAATGCTTTTATGGCCACCTCCACCATGTCATCCTCAGGAATACGGGTAGTAATATTCTGGAGCCACAATCCTGGCACCCGCAGTACTTTGAAAAGCGGATTATTTCCATTCCGCGCTGATAATTTTATTAACTCATAGGAAACACCGGCCACCAGTGGAATTAACGGTAGGTGCACTAACAGACGAATTTTCAGGCTGATGGTCCCAGAAAGAGTAAGCACAACCGTGTCAATTAGTGCAAACACCAGAATAGCAGAGATTAATACAATAAACAGAAAACTGGTACCACAGCGGGGATGCTGGGTGGGAAATGTTTGTGCTTTTTCAATGGTTATGTCTGCCCCGGATTCAAAATTGTACACTACCCGATGTTCAGCCCCATGATACTGGAAGAGCCGACCCACATCTTTCATAAAAGAGATCAGATAAAGGTAAATAATGAAAAAGATGATTCTCAATAAACCGGAAGTCAGGTTAAAGGTAATTGCGTCCTTTTCGATATCCAGCAACCGGGTTGTAATCCACAGGGGAGCCACCATAAATAATCCAATCGCTACGACGATGGCAAAACCAGTGGAAAGGCCGTTTGTCAGTTTTGAACTAGAATTTTTGGCTTCTTCCTCCGGTAGGGCAATTTCTGCTGACCACTGCAGAGTGGCCATCCCCATTTTCATCGCTTCATAGAGACTGGCCATCCCACGAAAAATTGGTTTATTCCAGAAATTAGATCGTTCAGTTACAGATTGAAAGGGGTGACAGGCAACCTGAATGTCTCCTTCCGGGTCACGGACTGCCGTGGCATAGGCACCGGGTACCCGCATCATCACTCCTTCGATGACCGCCTGGCCACCCACTAGAATAGCCGGCTTCATTATTGTCAAAAGAAAAGTAAGCATATTCCCGCAGGTAATTTATTCAATAAATGATTGGGATAACTCAAACCATTATTTGGTTTTATTACTATATTTTTTCTTAAACTGTTCAATCCGCCCCG
>JBHHUS010000095.1:0-3465 GCA_046861615.1 Fidelibacterota bacterium | reverse complement strand
GGGTGCAACCCCCGGGAAGAAATAATCCGACGTCAATGAAGCAACTATGATTAAATCCACTTCTGCCGGTTTAACTCCGGCCATGGCCAGAGCCTGGTTTGACGCTTCGTAAGCCAGGTCGGAAGTGCCCTCTCCCGGGGAAACCCAATGCCGTTCCCTTATTCCCGTCCGGGCCACAATCCACTCATCAGAGGTATCCATCCACTGGGCTAAATCGGAGTTTGTAATCACTCGGTCGGGAACCTGAAACCCAATTCCCGCAATGCCGGTTCTAATCATGTTCATTATTCCTTGCTTGTATCGGATAATTGTATATCACGGATATTTAACTGAACGGAGGTTGATCCCTGCCATTCATTCGTCTCCACCACATAAGCCAGATCCACGGGCTTAGCGCTAATTAAATCTTCGTAAAATCGGGAAAGTCCGAAACCAATAGCTGGATAGGTTCGCCCCTCCTGGCGGACGGCAAAACGAAGGTGTTCCCCTTTCCCCACCAGTCGGGGGTTGCCAACGACAGTGACTGCCCTGGAAACAAATTTCGGGCGCATATTTCCGGGACCGTAAGGCCCAAGCTTATCCAGAAACTGCATGAAACGGGGGTTAATATCGTTTAACAACATTTCACCATCGATTGTAATACTCGGTACCAAATCCTCCGGCTGAAGCTGTTCATTGGCCACGCTTATAAAAGCGCGACGGAAGTCATCTAACCGGTCTTCCCGAACAATCAGGCCCGCTGCCATGGGATGCCCTCCAAAACCCTCCAGAAATTGTGAAGTGGAATGCAACGCTGCATACAGGTCCAGCCCCCGAACGCTGCGCGCCGACCCTTTTCCAATACCCTGTTCATCGATTGAAATTACAATCGACGGGCGGTTGAACTCTTCCTTAATTCTGGAAGCGACAATTCCTAGCACTCCCGGGTGCCAGCCACGGGCAGCCAGTACAATGGCCCGTTCCCGGGCCAGGTCTACTTCAGCATTCACTAGTCGAATTGCTTCATCCACAACACCCTGCTGAATGGTTTGCCGGCGTTGGTTTTCCGCCACCAGAATGACCGCCAGTTCCCTGGCCCTGTTTTCATCGAGAGTCGTCAGTAATTCAACCGTTCGATTCGCATCTCCAAGTCTCCCAGCGGCATTGATTTTGGGTGCCAGTCCGAAAACCAGTTGACCAACATTTAACTCCTTGCCCAACAATCCCGTTTGTTCCAACAGGTATTTTATTCCCGGCCGTTCAGCAGCAGCCAAGCGGTTCAGGCCAAAATGAACAATCACCCGGTTTTCATCCAAAATCGGAACCATGTCAGCGGCAGTAGCTAAAGCAACCAGGTCCAGAAAACTAAACGACAGTTCGGAATCCAGGTTCAGTTTTTCACTCAGGGCGGTTAATAATTTAAAGGCCACGCCGCAACCGCACAGACCTTTGTTGGGATACTGACAATCCTCCCGTTGGGGATTTAAAATCGCAAAGGCCTCCGGTAAAACATTATCAGGATGATGATGGTCAGTAATAATAATCTCGACACGGTTTTCACGGGCATAGCGGACCGCCTCAACGGCATTGATCCCACAATCACAAGTCACAAGCAGATCAGCACCCCACTGGACAGCCTGATCAATCCCCTTAAGTGAAAGGCCATACCCCTCCGTTTCCCGATTGGGAATATAAGTTTTGACTCTGGCGCCGATAGACAATAATCCCAGATATAAAAGCGAGGTGCCGGTGGTGCCATCCACATCATAATCACCAAAAATGAGAATTGGTTTTTTATGTAAAATGTTTTTAATAATCCGGTCAACGGCGCGATCCATGTCCTGCATTAAAAACGGATCGTGCAGTTGACTGAAATCAGGTTTAAAGAAGGCCTGAGATTCCTCCAGTGTCACAATCCTCCGGTTGATCAGTACTTTGGCGATAATAGCGGAGGTTTTAAACTGTTTTTTCACCGTTAAAACAGTCTCCGGATCAGGGGTTAATATGTTCCAGCGCATAGAATTCAATTCCCGGGCTCAATGATAAAATGCGATTCTCAATTTAGGGCGGATAATTTGCAATAATTAGAATAATTCAGATAGTCCATATCTTCATTGCGGTCATTTCAATACAATCAAAAAATAGATTCCCCTTGGTTAAAAATAATCACAATTCAGGTCCGTCTATAAGCCGAGTTCTGTTATCAGTAACCATTCATCTGGTCCCGACGTTACCGTCGGGATCGAGCGATCCACCCATCCCTTGAAATGACGCGGACCACGTCTCGGGACTTACTTGATCTTGCACCGGGTGGGGTTTACAAGCCTCCGGGATCGCCCCCGGAGCTGGTGGTCGCTTACACCACCTTTTCACCCTTACTCCGCCAATGGCGGGGCGGTATAGTTTCTGTTGCACTTTCCATGGACTTGCATCCTCCCCGCGTTACGGGGCACCCTGTCCTGCGGTGCTCGGACTTTCCTCCTCCGGCTTACCCTCCGGCAGGCCAGAAGCGGTTACCCAACGTACCTGAATTGTGAAAGAACAGCTTTAAATTACACTAAAGTATTGTTGGAAAAAACGAAATCCGGAAATTTCAACTACTTTCATCCCAGTATAGAAACCGACTGCAGACATCGCAGGTATGAACATAACTCCCGGTACGGATTTCAGAAATTTTCTGCGGTGGTACCCTTGAACCGCAACCACCACAGGCGCCGGCTTCCAGAGCAACAACCACCAGACCTTCCCGGGCGGTATAAATCCGGTCATAACGCCTAAGGATTGCTGGATCGATCGCCTGCCGATCGGTTTTCCGGCGGTTTTCCAACTTCTGTTTTTCTTCAGCTGATTCGGCCATTAATTTTTCCAGCCGCTTTCGGCGGCTCACCAAATCATTGCTAAGCGTTTCCAGATTGGCCTCCTCAGACTTTACTTTTTCCTCCAGTGTTTCCTTTTCTTCTTCGTAATCCAGGGACTGATCTTCAATCGTTTCCAGTTCCCCTTTTAAATGATCAATCTCATGCTGAAGCGCATCGTACTGTTTATTGGTTGTCACCAGAAAAAGTTGCTCTTTCAGCTTTGCGATTTTTTCTCTAATCTCCATCATTGCCAATTCCGACTTACTCAATGCCACTTCCAGCTCTTTGATCCGCACCTTTCCTTCTTTTACCGAATTGAGTAGCGCCGTTTCCTCGGTTTTTAATCCCTCCACTTTCAACGGAAGATCCCCCAATAAATCATTCAATTCCTGTAACTGAGAATCAATTTCCTGTAATGTAATTAATTTAGATATGACCTGCATCGAATTGTGAATCCTTTCAAATACAAAAAATGCACCTAAGTTGGTGCATTGTTTAATTGTCTGGTTGAAAATGAAATAACCCCGGTAGTTCGCCTGGTTAACATCGGTAGTTCAACTCGGGATATTTTCGCGCCATAGTGACGGTAAATTTAACTTATTTAGAACATGATATCGAAGAAGAAAGC
>JBHHUS010000094.1:0-3497 GCA_046861615.1 Fidelibacterota bacterium | reverse complement strand
TGGATCACACCGGTTTTCTGTGGTTTGGGACACCGGATGGACTGAACCGTTATGATGGATACGAATTTAAAGTATTTTACAGCGATCCGAATGATCCCACCAGCCTGTCGGATAATTCGATTCGGGCCCTCTGGGAGGATGATGACGGAACCATCTGGATTGGGACAGATCAAAAAGGATTGAATCAATACTGGCCGGAACTCAACATCTTCAAACGCTATGGAATTCCTCACGAGGCTAATAGAGTAACTTCATTCACAATTTCATCACTGGCTCCCCTTGACAATGATCACCTCTGGGTTGGGAGCAATCAGGGGCTGTGGCAGTTTGATCGGAAAACCTTCCAGTGGTCTCCCTCCGCCGTCTCCCTGACTTCGCACAAGCAACCGGTGGACATTGTTACCCTGTGGAGCGACCGGAACAAGCATGTCTGGGTTGGTACCGCCGGTGAGGGTGTTTTCCTGTGGGAGCCGGAGAAAAACCGGTCGCGCCATTTCCTGCACGAACCGGACAATCCCGGTTCCCTTTATTCCAACGAAATCTATTGTTTATATGAAGATTCTTCAGGCCGCATTTGGATCGGGACCAGCCAGGGTTTGAATCGATTCGACCCCATTTCAGGGGAAATGGTCCGGATTCAGATTAAAACAAAGACGAAGCCTCCTGAAATAACGGCCATTATAGAATCTCCCGACCATCAGTTGTGGTTGGCGACGACAAGTCAGGGGGTGTTTCATTACAACCCTGAAACCGGTGAGCACTACCAGCTTCCTCTGGACTTGACAAATACGCAGGGTTTGAGTCCCGTGGGATTTTATGACCTGGTGATTGACCGGGAAGGGCTGCTCTGGCTGGCTACCCGGGGCATGGGCCTGAATATCCTTAATACGCAACAGGTTTTCCATTATTATCCCTCAATACCGGGGGATGACAACAGTCTGAGCAACCCCAGTGTGCGGGCAATCCTGCTGGATCACGATTCCACCCTATGGGTAGGAGGCTATGGCGGACTGGATGCTTTCTCCCGGAAAACCGGCACCGTCCGCCATTTCCGGTACAAACCGGGGGATCCCAAATCCCTTCCCATTCCCTATGTCTATGCCCTGGCAGAAGACGAGGACGGGAATATCTGGATCGGAACGGAGGGTAAAGGTCTGGCTCGCCTGGATCGGCGGACCGGAGCCATTGCCTCCTATCCCCTTTCCAAATCGGTGGCCGATTCTGCCGAACAATTTGTCTTTTCCCTCTATTTCGATTCAAAACGAACCCTGTGGATTGGCACAGGCCAGGGTCTTTTCCGGTTGACGAAAGGGGACCGTCACCAGGGAAAATTCAAGCACTATACACCCGAGAATTCAGGTCTGCCCGGACCGGTAATCACCTGCATCAGTGAGGATCCATTCGGTAATCTCTGGGTTGGAACCGCTACCTCCGGCATCGGGATCCTGGACAGGGAAAAGCAACATTTCCAGACGATCAGGCACGACCCGGCACGACCCACCTCCCTGAGCGACAACCGGATTCTGTGCATTATGCCTGAAAAAGCCGGATCTGTGTGGATCGGATTGCAAGGGGGAGGATTGAATCAAATAAAATATTCCGATTATGATGTTCGCGACCCGGATCAATCCCGGGTTATCCACTATGGAGAAAAGAACGGCTTAATGAATGATGTGGTGTACGGGATCCTCAAGGATGAGCAGGGGGATTTATGGATAAGCACCAACCAGGGAATCATCCGTTTCAACCCGGCCACGAAAACGTTTAAAAATTTCCCCCTATTTTACGGTCAGCAAAGCCGGGAATTTAACCGGGGGGCCTGGCACAAAGGGTGGAATGGCGAGTTGTTTTTCGGGGGAATTCACGGGTTAAATAGTTTTTTCCCCGAACAGATAGAGAAAAACATCACATCGCCCACAATTGCCATAACCGATATCCAGATTTTGAACACGCCCTTAATTCCCGGAACAGCCTCTCCCGAAGGTGTACTCATTAACAAAACTGTCAATTACTTGACGGAGATTACCTTAAACCACCGGACCCTTTCTACCACAATTGAATTCTCGGCTCTCAGTTTTCTGAACCCGCTTAACAACCGCTACCGTTACCGTTTGAAGGGCGTGCTTGAGGACTGGATTAACCTCCCCGTAGGACAGCACAGCATTACTTTAACCCATTTGCCCTCCGGGCGCTACACCCTGGAAATCCAGGCTGCCAACACTGCCGGTTTTTGGAGTGAAAACAGTAAACAACTAGCCATGTTGATTAAACCGGCACCCTGGGTAACGTGGTGGGCGATCCTGGGCTACTTCCTGGCAGTCAGTGGCTCCATTTTCCTCTTCATTCGCGTCCGTTTAAAGCAATCTGCCCGGCGAACGGCTGAGCTGGAGCACCAGGTAGCAGAACGGACGGCTGAAATCCGGTCCAATGAAAAAATACTGGAGGGACAAAAAACTTTTCTAGAAACAGTGATTGAATCCCTCACTTACCCTTTTTATGTAGTGGATGCCCGTACGTACAAACTGGTGATAGCCAATTCAGCCGCCAGAGCCTGGGGAAAAACAGAGGCCAATACATGCTATGCCCTTAAATTTGATCAACAGAAACCCTGCGAAGGAAAAGACTGCCCGCTCAAAAACCTGGACCATTTCAAGGACCACCACGTCAAACGGGAAACAGTGGTGGACTTTGAGGGAGCGGAACGACATATCGAAATACACTCCCATCCCATTTTCAACACCGAGGGAGACATTACGCAAATTATTGAATATTATATTGATATTACCGACAGGGTCCAATTGGAAAAGTCCCTCCAAAGGAATCTGGAAGCCCGGAACCGTGAACTTACGGCCCAGGCGATGAAGATGGGCAGCGAACATGAATCTATTACCGCCGCACTTAAGGAGTTGGATCAACTAAAGCAATCGGTCACCGGTAGCGATTTATCCCTGATCCGTACTGTTGAAACCACCCTCCGGTCCATGCTTTCGCCGGGAAAGGAATGGGATGAATTCGACACCTGGTTCAAGGAAGTCCATGAACATTTCTATCACCGGCTAACCCAAATAGCGCCTGGTTTAACAACCAGCGAAATGAAACTCTGTGCTTTTCTGAAATTGAAATTGAACACCAAAGAGATTGCCAGTTTAATGAACCTCTCAGCCAAAACCATCGAAGTTTACCGGTCCAGAATCCGCAAACAACTCGGTGTTCCTGCTGGAAAGAATCTCGTCCAGTTTATCAGCGAGATCTAGGGAACCAAGCCCCCGGGTTTTGCCTGGACCCCCGTTCCAATCTTAGACCATTATTGTTTTTACCATTTGAGGACATCCGTCCTCTCTCTCCGTCGGTTACTTCCTAATCTGCAACTGTAATTCCGCTCCATTCATTTCAAAAGTAGTGGTTTTAATAAGGTCCATAGTGGTTTCATTGTGGTGCCATGCACGAGGCTTTCCTTTAATATCCTGGTGTGGGAAAACCGAAAAAGAAACCGGAAC
>JBHHUS010000011.1:0-41424 GCA_046861615.1 Fidelibacterota bacterium | reverse complement strand
CCTGTCCGTCGCAATTCCGATTTTTCGGAATGAAGACGGAAACTACGGTCCCAATGTAAAATAACGACAAATTGGGTCTGGCTGAAATTGCCTGAACAGCAATCTGCCATTCCCCTGAATAACGGTTTATTCCCTTTTTTTATGACGGTAAATCAGGGCAAACGGTATGGCCACCACATACCCCAGAAATAACATGAACGGCGCCAGGGTCAGACTCTGAAAACTGTTCACCGATCCGGCGGCCATGACGGCATAACCGCTGAGTATCAGTGCCAGGCCAATACCGAAAAAGATGTAATTAATCTTTCCAAAGGCCCAGCCGCTGAAAAATTGTACTTTATTTGCATCTTTTTTCTTGCTCACGGCGGCGGCAAAATTAAGGCTGGTGAGCACGGCAGCCAACTCTTTTTCAGCAGTTGGTAAACCAGGATTGAAAGTTTGGATTTACTTTAAAATTTGACTCGGAATGATTGAGGGGGGTAACTTCCGCCCCCTATTATGGTGAAAAAACGCCACTTTCATCTCGACCAAAACTTTATCAGCGGATTTGCAGCCCTTGTGCTGGGTGTTCTTATGGCCTTTTATGGATTGATTATTCTCTGGCCCCAGGGAAATCCCTATGAATCGGTCAAGGTTACCATCCCCAAGGGAGCTTCCCTGAAAGGAGTGAGTACCGCTCTGATGGACAAGAATGTTATCAGCAGCGAACCGGCCTTTTTGTTGGCAGTGCGCATACTGGGTTACGAGAAGGATATTCCCGCCGGCCGGTTCAAACTGATGAACGCCCAGTCGAATTTTGATATTATTGATCAACTGGTCCACGGTCGCCAGGTGCAGAAGCGGATCACTGTTCTGGAGGGTTGGACTATCCGGGATATTGCCCAAGAACTGGGGCGGAAACTGCAAATTGATCCGGAAGATTTTAGCGCCCTTTGTTCCAATCGAATGTTACTCTGGAAGCTGGGGATCGAAGGGGATTCCTTTGAAGGTTACCTTTTCCCGAATACTTATTACTTCCCGGAGGATATCACTCCCCGGGAAATTATTACACTGATGGTGAATCAATATAAAGAACATATTACCAACGAAATGCGGGCCCGGATGGTGGAATTGGATCTGTCGGAACAGGAGACCCTCACCCTGGCCTCCATTATTGAAGGTGAAGCAATTTATAACCGGGAACGACCGTTGATCTCCGGCGTGTACCACAATCGCTTGAAGAAGGGAATGAAACTTCAGGCGGATCCCACCATTCAGTATATTATTAAAGATAGTCCCAGGCGCTTATTGAACCGCGATTTAAAAATTGATTCTCCTTACAACACTTATCTATATCACGGCCTTCCACCGGGACCGATTAATAATCCCGGACTGGAATCCATCAAGGCCGCCCTGTACCCGGCGGAGACAGAATTTCTTTATTTTGTTGCTCGCGGGGATGGCTACCATACCTTTTCCAAAACGCAGAATGAACATAACCAGGCTAAGCGTGAATTCCAGCGCTTTCGCAGAAAAATACGCAGACAGAATCTTAATAAAAGTTAATAAGCAGGACCTATGGGAAGAAAAAATCTGAATCGGGAACAGAAAGCAGCGGTGGAATTCATTGGCCAACCCACATTGATTTTTGCCGGGGCCGGTAGTGGTAAAACGCGTGTCTTAACCCACAAAATAGCCTATTTAATTCAACAGGAACTTTTTCGACCGGAAGATATTCTGGCAGTGACTTTTACTAATAAAGCCGCTGATGAGATGCGCAGCCGGGTGGCAAAGCAATTAAAAGCCAAGGGATTGAATGTAACTATCGGGACGTTTCATTCCATTTGTGCCCGCTTACTGCGACAGGAAATCCATCACTTGGAATTCACTCCCGATTTTACTATTTACGATACCCAGGATCAGAAGGCGCTGTTGAGAGTGCTGATGGATTCCAAAGGTCTTCCCAAGAATCAGATTACTCCGGCAGAACTCAGTGCCCGGATTAGCTTGTATAAGAACCGTCTAATCGACCCCGCCCGGGCTCAAAAAGGTATCCGGACGGTCCGGGACCGAATCATTGCCGAGTGTTATGCCGACTATCAGCAGGAACTGAAAAAGAATAATGCCCTGGATTTTGATGATTTACTGCTGTTCCCCCTGGAGTTGTTTAAAAACTTCCCGTCTGTGCTGGAAAAATACCAGCAGAAGTGGCAATATATTTTAGTGGATGAGTATCAGGATACTAACCGGCCCCAGTTTTTACTGGTTCGTTATCTGGCTCAGAAACATCAGCAGATCTGTGTTGTGGGGGATGATGACCAATCCATTTACGGTTGGCGCGGTGCCGATATCAAGAATATTCTGGACTTTGAAACCGCTTTTTCCAACGCCAGGATTTTTACACTGGAGCAGAACTATCGTTCCACCCAGTACATTCTGGATTCGGCTTCTGCGGTAGTGAAAAATAATATGGACCGGGCGCCCAAGGAGCTGCGGACGGTGAACGGAACCGGCGAGAAACTGGGTCTGATTGAAACCCATGATGAAATGGAAGAAGCCGATGCCGTTGTCCGAGCCCTGGAAAAGGAAATAAAACTGCATAAACGACCTTTCAGTCATTTCGCCGTGCTTTACCGTACTAATGCTCAGTCCCGGGCGCTGGAAGACAGTTTCCGCCGGTCAGGGATTCCCTACAATATTGTAGGTGGAACCCGATTCTACGACCGGAAAGAAGTTAAGGATATTTTAGCCTATCTGAATCTGGTGGTGAATACCAAGGATACCATTTCGCTCCGGCGAGTAATCAATTTCCCGCCCCGGGGGATTGGGATGAAAACGGTGGACAAATGCGTGCAATTGTCCAAGCAACGAAAAATTGATTTGCTGGAGGTTCTGGCTGATCCCGAGACAATGGATATTCGTGGAAAACAGGCCAATGCCCTTTCCGGATTTAATGCCATGGTGAAAAAATATAACCAGCTACTCTCTAAGTTGAATGCCGGAGAACTGGTACGGACCCTGGTAGAAGAAACTGGTATTCTGACCTATTACAAGGGCAGTACCGCCCACAATGACCAGGAACGCTATGATAATGTGATCGAATTTTTAAGCAGCGTAGATGAATTCATGTCACGAAATCCTGAAGGGGACCTGAAACAATTCCTGGAAGAAGTTTCCCTGCTCTCGGATATTGATCAGTGGAATGACGAAACTAACCGGGTTACGCTCATGACGCTGCATGCTTCCAAAGGTCTGGAGTTTCCCGTGGTCTTTATGACCGGTTTAGAGGATGGATTATTTCCCCATTACAACTCCCTTGATCAACCGGATAGGTTGGAGGAGGAGCGACGTCTGTTTTATGTTGGATTGACCCGGGCTAAGGAAAAAGTATATTTAATGTATGCCGATCGCCGGCGTCGGATGGGGGGCGAGGACTTGTACGGTCTGGTATCCCGCTTTGTTCATGAAGTGCCGGAGGACAACATGGAAAAAATTTCCTTTTCTTCCGCTCTCACCCGAAAAGTGGTCATTTCAGCCAAGGGGCGCACCCGTCTGGAGGTGAAACGAACTGTCACCACCTTCGATGACTTTAAAGTGGGGGATTTTGTAGAACATGCCATTTTCGGCATTGGTAAGATCATGGCTCTCAGCGGTCAGGGTGAAAACCAGCGGGTAGGGGTAGTCTTTAAAGACGGTGAAAAGAAGAAATTCATTGTGAAATTCGCCAACCTGAAAAAGGTGGACGCCCCCATCAGCTGATATAGATTCCTTAGGAAAAATTTAGTTAGCAAAAAAAACATTTCCTTTTAGCAGTAAATTTTTAGATATAAATTAATTGAGACTCATTCTCATATATTGAGACTAAAGGATAAGAAAAGCGTGAAAAAACCAGATCAGTTCAGAGCAATCCTGCAAAAAGAAGGGTTGAAATACACCAAACAACGTCAGGCAGTTTGGGATGAAATATGTTCAACCACAACCCATCGCGATGCTGAGGATATTTATTTGACCATAGTGAAGCGTGGACTCCGTGTTTCCCGGGCAACCGTTTACCGGACAATTGATGTATTGGTAAAAAACAAAATGGTTCGAAAGCTGGAACTGGGTGAAGGTCGCGCCCGTTATGAACACCGCTTGGATGTCAGTCACCACGACCATTTAGTTTGTAGAAAATGCGGTAAAATTGTGGAGTTTGTTGATGATCGCATTGAATCTCTGCAGGAAGTAATAGTCCGGCAGCACGGCTTTGAACTGGATTATCATTCCCACCAGCTATTTGGAGTTTGTTCATCCTGCCGTGAGCAATAAAGTCGCACGAATTTAAGGTTCGTGATTACGATATTACCCTGGGGGCAGAAGAACGGGATACTTGAACAGAGTCTGTATTCACCCCTGTTGTCTGTACGACCGGATTGGATTATGTGGCTGTCTTCCGGTGTTAGTTTCCAAAGCCGGAAGTTGATATTAAGTATAAGTGTTACCTCGTACCGGTCCTAAAGCGGTAAAACCAGTCCCCCTCAGATTAATTGTTTCAGCATTTTCAGTCGATTTTTATCCGCGCCTTTTGACGGATGAAAGTTCCGGGATTGGTAAAGTTTAATGGCTGGGGAATTATTTGCTGCAACCCAGAGAGACAAAGTCTTCATCCCCAGATTTCTGGCGGTCCGTTCCAGAAACTGAACCAGTTTATTTCCATAGCTACGATTCCGGTGTCCCGGTTCAATAAATACATGAAACAGATGCCCGTTTTTTTTCTGATTATCAATGGACAGACTGGCCATTCCGATAATCCAGTCTGAGTCCTTTAACACGTAGGTAACTGTATTCCGGTGCTGATAAGAAAGTTTTTTCCACTTTTCAAAATTAAAGGGGTAGGTCATGCGGGGGTCCGTTAGATGAAGGTCCTTGGGATTTTGAAACCAGTCTGTGAGACAGGCTTTCATAATTCTGGCCTCCTGCGGGAGGTGGTAGTTTATTTTTTGAAATTGGAGGGACATGGCTTTTCTTTCTGCGAAAAGTTGTAAGTTTGACCTTAAAATTTAGAACCGATGAAACCAATTATACCCATTGCAAAATTCAAAGAGGGGGACACTATTCAGGGTTTTTACCTGTGTGTGGAAAAACATCTTCGCCATACCCGAGCCGGTGATTTATATTTAGATCTGGTGCTGCGGGATCGCACGGGACAGGTCCAGGGAAAGATTTGGGATAAGGTAGCTGCTTTTAATGAAAAATTCTCTGGCGGCGACCCGGTTGTGGTAAAGGGTATTGTAGAGACATTTTTAGAACGGCCCCAGTTAGTAATAAAACAAATTAACCGGGCCACCGTTCAGGCCTACGCCCGCTACGGGTTTGACCCCGCCTTGATTGTTCCAACCTCAAGCCATGACCCCAAAGTTATGTGGAAAGAAGTAACGGGGATTATCAGAAAGATCAAGAACAAGGATTTAAAACGCCTCGTCCAGAACCTTTATTCCCAACATAAAGAAAAAATACTGACCCATCCTGCCTCTGTTTCCATGCATCATAATTACCGTTCCGGTTTTCTGGAACATATTTGTTCCATGGCCCAGATTGCAAAATTTTTTGCGCCGCACTACCAAATTGATCAGGATTTAATGTTAAGTGGTGTATTATTGCACGATATTGGCAAACTTCAGGAAATTGAGTCGGATTATGATCCTTCCTTTACTACTTCGGGAAATTTTCTGGGACATATTATTTTGGGACGGGATATGGTCCGTGCAGCCGCCAGTGAAATAACTAATTTCCCCCCGGATTTACTGTTGAAGCTGGAACATATTCTCTTGGCACATCAGGGAAAATATGAATGGCAGAGTCCGAAAAAACCGGCTTTCCGGGAAGCATTACTGGTACATTTGATTGATATTCTCGATGCCCAGATGAACCTGATGGATCAGGCTCTTCAGGAAGACCGGGAAGAAGGAGACTGGACCAACCGTCACAATTATTTCCGGATTCCCCTTTACAAAGGCAATGCGGAATCTAAATAATCTCGTCCGGGCTTCCATATTCTGTGCCCTGGCCATTGGATTGGGATATTCTTTAATGCTGATTCCCAATGTGGAGCTGATAACGGTGATTGTTTTCCTGGCGGGGCTCTCCCTGGGTACCGGCTGGGGTATGCTGGTGGGAGGAGTCGCCATGGCAATTTTCTCCGGTCTGAACCCTCTGGGCTCCGGACTCAGCTTTCCACCCCTGTATTTTTCCCAGATTACAGCGATGATATTGATTGGTGCCCTTGGAGGTCTATTAAAACCGTTCTTGTTTCGTACCACCTTGGGAGTATTACGGTTGGCCGGGTTGGCAATCATCGGTTTAGTGGTGACGCTGTTTTACGATGTATTAACGCTGGTAAGTTATCCACTGACAGCCGGTTTTGGTTGGAGTGGTGTAGCCGCTTCCCTGGTGAAGGGATTAGGGTTTACGCTGCTGCATGAAATCTCCAACGCTGTCATCTTTCTCGTGGCCGTTCCCCGGGTGACGAAATTCTTGGCCTAAACAGGTGGAACGATGATCCGAATGCTGCTGACAGGGATCCTCCTGGCTGGTGGATTACAAGCCCAAAGTAAAAATATCCTACCTCTGGATTGGGTTGATCACAGCGGTATTCTGGTTATAAATGGCTATCTTTTTTGGAACCAGGATTGGACGACCGGTCCGCTTTTCTTCGACGGTACTTACACTGCTTTTCCCCCACGCTTTGGCAAGGCAGTGACTCACCGGTTTCAACCCCGTATTACCGGTATGACCGCACCGCCGATTCTGTTATCAGATAGCAGTACAGTTTCTACTTTTTTCGATTACCGCCGGGGAGACCATTTTCTGGATCAAATTGAAATTGGCGCTGATTTTCAATCCACCCAGCGGCGGGTGTTATTGCGGGGTTTCAAACGCAGTTACGCCGGGGACCACGGCCAGTATCTATATCCCGGTATCAGCAGTACACCAATTCAGCAATCTTACTTAGTGGAGTATGCCTCCCGGCAAGGAGCGCGCCGCGTAGAAATCGGTGCCGGGAGATTCATTACCCGCAGTGGATTACCCGATTCTACCATCAATGGTCGTTACAATGACGATATACTTACTGCCGGCGTCCATTTGCAACAACCCTGGAATCAGATGAATCTGGATGTTTCTTTCAGTCAATTTCTGCAACAACGCCGGGTCCTGTTGTCTTTTCAGCCGGATTCTACCCGGCACTCCCTGAACCGGACGCATTTCCAGGGACAGTTAAATGGTCCGAAAAGATTTGGTATGGGAATTGAATCTGATCTCCAGACTCTGGTCCAGGATTCCAGTCTTCAAACCTATTCCTGGACTACTATTTTCGGACAAAAGCAAGTCGGAGCCTTTTCCCTCCAACTGGGTTATTCTTTCCTGGGGTCAAATCAGCGCAATCAGCCCTTTTTCAGGTTTTTATTTTATGAAATCAGAAAGCGCTTCGTGTTGAATGGTTCTGCTGTTTATGAACATCGCCCCCGTCATCCCCGGGAGCGGAAAACCAATAGTGAAGCCCGGTATGATTCCTGGCTTCGCGGTAATTTCACAATTGAATTTCAGGGGGACCGGTTTAAATCGGCGGTGGAAGTTGGTGCGGGGCAAAATACGGCTGCCCTTTCCGGTTGGGGGAAAAACTACACCAGTCTTATGCTCACTTCCCAATGGGAATTTTCCCCCGGGTGGTTCCTGGAGGGGGAATATATGACCCAACTGGATACCTCATTATATTTAATCGGGTGGGATCAGATCATTAATTTGGGTCTACGGGGTTCGGTTACGCTGTTTACCGGCAGTCTCAATTTGAAAGGCCGCATCTGGGGTCAGGGTTATTTGGGCCCTCACTCCAACTTTACTTTTGATCCCTTCGACCAGGTACCGCTCTCACCACCACCTGGTCGTATAATTACTACGGACCAGTGGGTGCTCAATTTTGAAACTCAAGCTGTAATCTCCAGTGTTATTATTTCCTACCGTATTTATAATCTGTTGAATTCTGTTTCGTCGGTGATAAACGGAATTTCAGAATCAAATCGTTGGTTTTTAGCCAATCCCTATTTCCCACCTTTAGGACGAATGGTTTATTTTGAAGTTTCATGGAAATTTCAGAATTAAGCCGGACAGCTAATTTTATTCACCAACTATTATTGTTCAAAAAAGGCGAAGGACCCCGGAATAGCCCCCGTGGTGTAAGTGTTTACGATTAAACCGTCGGAATCAAGTACCTGGACCTCATCGGGAGCTTCAAAATCAGACAACCCGAAATAAATGTAATCCCGGTAAGCATTGGCTGAATAAATTGTAGTAGCCGCACCAATTTTTCGGTCGACAACGATTGACAGATCACTTTCCAGTGGTGCCACCCCGCCGGCGTAAATTCGGTACACCTGATTCTGAAATATGAAAAGATCATCGCCATAGTCAGCAGTAGCACCGTAGTCCTTTTTAGCAACTATCCCTGTTGAGAGGTTTATGGTACTGGTACCAGCATATGTATTCCAGTTCTGGTCATAGTATTTACTGGCGACAAAGAGGGTATCATCATGAATAACCATCGCTCCTGGTCCCGGTACAACCTGGTACGAAGTCAGTATGTTCCCGTCGGTGTCCAATTTCAAAACCTGATTTCCATCGCTCCAATCGCTGTTCATTTTCAGGCTGACATAGAAGTATCCGTCAGATTCCAGAATCTCCTCCGGCATACCATTTACCGGCAGCGTGTCAACCAGGGTATAACTGTAGAGATCCAGAACGGCAATCCCATTCAGATACCAGCAAGTGATATAAGCTTTATTATCTTTAACCGCCAGGTAGCGGGGGCTGGCTCCCGGGAGCGAAATTTCTTTAACCACTGAAATTTCATTACCCAGATTTAATATTTTGACCGTGTGACTGTTATTGTTAATGACATACAGTTGATCTCCGGAAATGGTCAGGGATTGGCCCACGTCTCCTAAGGGGGCTCCAGTCAAGTTCTGATAAATAGGGCCTTGCATGGTGGTTTCCTCAGGATTAAAATACCATAAACTGGCGTTCAATTGACCAAAATTACCTTCGCATAAAACGAATACATTCAGGGAAGAAAGCGTCTCCGGATTCCGCTTATTTAGGTCATTGCAGCCGACAATCATAATCAGGAGAAATGCTGTTAATAAATTCTGTTTTTTCATTATCCCATTGTCCTGTTAAGAAGATTCATAGGTGAGGGATAGCCGTCCCTGGCGACCGGGCTCCGGATATCCGTTAATAGTTTGGTATTGTTCGTCGAACAAATTTTCAATCCACAGACTGGCTTTTAAATGTTTTCCCCGGCCAAAGGGTTGAAACTCAAATCCAATTGAAACCAGTTGATAGGGTGGTAAGCTGACGTCCCGGGGCCAGTCATAAGCGCTTACTTGTTTGCCGACGTAGGACAACTGCGTTTTTAAGACTGTTTTCCCCATTTTCAGGGATAAAAGTAAATTGCCTGTAATTGACGGTACATAGAGCAGCCTTTTTTGATTTGAGCGGTCTTTAGTCTGAAAATAGCTGAGGTACCCTTCATAGGAGGCACGACCATCCAGCTGTGATCCCCGGGTTTTTAGCGTAACCGTATGACGGAGTGAGCGGGAGACATTTACCGGTTTCCAGATGGTGCTGATGGGAATCCATTGAATGAGATCCCGACTTTCTTTCCGGCTTATTCGCAACTCCCAGTTCCGGTTTTCAACCGGTAAATAATTCAAAACCAGAGTTTGAAAATAGGTGTATTCCGGTTTTAAGGCAGGATTGCCCCCAGGTTTCCAGTAAAGATCATTAAAGGACGGGTATTTAAAACCCTGACCACCATTTACATTAATGTTTAATTGTTCTGAAAGCTGCCACGCTAATTGTGATTGCCAGGATAATTCCTGATAATGGGCTGGGTCCCGGTCCAACCGCAATCCTGCCATTACTTGCAAGCGAGAATCAGGTCGGAATAAAAACCGGCTGGTAACTCCCGTATTTATTCGTCGGTGTTCACCGGCATCAGTGCTGGTGATGGTTTCCTGTTTCATTTCCAGAAAATGAATGATTTGAAGGGTGGAACCCATTTGCAGGTTCCAACGCGCCCGTAAATGTTGTACACTTAATTTATGTCGACTGTCAATGGCGCTTCGCGGGTCGGAATAATGTTCTGAACTGTTTCTTTGGATAAAGGAGGTTGTAACGACGCTCTTCTTCAGAATCCACCCGGTTTTTATTTGAATGAGTTCCAGATTGTCAATGCGTTTGGAATCAGGATTGGGTGACTGAATAGTTCCCGGCACACCGCGCCGCTGATCAGATTTTAATACCTGGAGACTCAGGAATTGATACGTACCAACCAACCCCTTGACTTTGCTACTCCAGAATATCTGATTGAAGTTGTTATTATGACGAACAGTACTGGTACCCAGGTATTTGACCGGGTAATTCCCATCGGCTGTTGTAGTGCCATGGGACACTGTCGTAATCCAGGATCCTTTCCTGAGTTGAATTCTACCCGCCAGGGATTGGAAGCCATAGCTCCCTCTAATGAAAGTAAATTTATTACTATTAGAGGAGGACCGAACAATGATAGAACCGTCAATGGCGCCGGAGCCATCAGATAAAATGGGTGTGCGGGATAGCGTCAAGCGGTCAATCAAAAAAGCAGGCACTTGCGACAAATCCGTTTCCCCGTTCTGGGGGCTGCTTAAATCAATTCCATCCAGCAGAATTTTTGTATGTCGACTCAAACCCCCGTCCAGGGAAACTGTCAGAATACCACCGGGGCCACCATAATTCCGGTAAAGTGAAGTCGGAATCCGTCGAACATTAAGATTGGTGGCAGCGGGAATTACTGTATCAAATGTTTGCCTGCTTTTGATCCGGGTTGGTTTTGCTGTGACAGTGATGCTGTCCAGCGTTACCGGGAGCGGAGCCAGAACCAGGTGTAAATTTCGATTATCAATCAGGGAGATGACTATTGACTTATAGCCATAGCGAATGATGGAAAGAGAATCTCCGGTAGTGGCGTTAATCCGGAAGTGACCTTCTTCGTCGGTTAAAACCCACAATTCCCCCGGGTGTTTTAAAATAACAGCATAAGTCAACGGATAACCATCAGAAGAAAACACGGTACCGTTAATCTCCGGCTGGTTTGCTACCATCACTGCTTCCAGGAGCAGAAGAAGAAAAATCTTTTTAAAGATCAACTAATTCCGTCCAACGCGAAGGAAGCAGGTCCGGGTGGAATTCGGTTGGGAATATATTTGTATCATGACCTTTATCCCGAAAGTCTGTCGATCAACTGTCTGCCCAGGTCTCCTGACTTACGCTTCTACGGATATCCTCCGCCTTCTCACCAGTGACTGGTCTGATGATGGCTGTTGGAGGGGCCTCAGCGTTAACAGTAGCGGGAACTGTGCCCGGTTTTCACGGGCTTCCCTGCCACAGACGGTTTAAAAGAACTCTCGAAATTAAGCGCATAAATTTTTGAATGAAATCATTGTTCTGCAAAATCATTATTTTTTACCTCGATCCCCTGTATCTATTCGTTGTTTCCCAGAAAAAGGCATGGATAAATTCACCGTCTTATTTTTGACAGAATAATGGAAAATAAATTCTTTACAGTTAACATTTCCGTTGCCAATGTTTACCGGGATCCGGATTACAACAGTCCGGTGGTAACCCAGGCTCTGCTGGGGGAGTCCTGTGCCTGTCTGGAATTACAGGATCAATGGATTCGAATCCGGCAATGGGATGAATATGAAGGCTGGATTCATTCATTATCCGGTGTTTCAAGCAATGAGACCTATGCTACGGACTGTACGTTTGATCAATTATGGGGTGCGCTTTTTCTGAATCCGGGGCTTACCAGACACCACCGGGATTTATCCTTTGGTGCGGTGGTTAAGGGTGAACGCTTGAATGGCCGTTGGTATATTACGCTCCCTGATGGTACCCACGGCTGGGCCAGGGTGAAATTTCGCAGGACAATCCGGGAACCCCTCAGAACCAACGTGATCAAGCTGGCGCGTTATTTCCTGGGCAGTCCCTATTGCTGGGGTGGCAAGACACCGCGAGGCTTTGATTGTTCTGGTCTGGTACAGACGGTTTTCAAAGCGGTGGGTGTATCCCTGCCCCGGGATGCCCGGGATCAATCTGAATTCTTTACAGAAGCCAGAATTTCTTTCAATGCGATTCAGGCCGGTGATTTGCATTTTTTCGGCAGAGATGGAATTGTGACGCACGTGGGTATTGCCACCGGGCCAGGGACTTTAATCCATTCCCGCGGGTGGGTCCAGGAGGAATCCCTGGAGGAAGATCAACCTAATTTTAATCCCCATTTGAAAGCAATTTATATGCATTCGGTGACAGTAGAAGCATTTGTAAATTCATGACCATGTTTCATCCTTCGTTAAACGGATCCGTTTTAAATCGGGCGGTGTTGATTTTAAACAATAATTATGCGCCCCTGGATATTTGTTCCACGCGGCGGGCAATTTGCCTTTTTTATACCGAAAAAGTGGATATTTTGGAATCCTATGAAGAACAGGTCCATGCCCCTTCTCTGTCTATGGCGCTACCCAGCATCGTCAAATTAAAGTGGTTTGTGAAACATAACAGCCTGGATGTTGTATTGAGCAGGAAAAACTTATTGCTGCGGGATCATCATCAATGCCAGTATTGTGGTAGTAAGACGGCCCCGTTGACGATTGATCATGTCATTCCGAGGGAAAAAGGGGGTACCGACACCTGGGATAACCTGGTTGCTGCCTGCCAGAACTGTAATCGCCTTAAGGGTAATCATACTCCGGAAGAAGTGAAAATGCAACTGCTCCGGTTGCCGAAGAAACCCAGCCGGATCCACTATTTCCAGCAATTTATTAATGAAAAACAGCGCGCTTGGCGACCGTACCTGTTTTTGGAATCTTTTCAAGTTAAAGGCAATAAATGAAACGAGTATTAAGCGGGATTCAACCTTCAGGGCAACTTCATTTGGGGAATTATTTCGGAATGATGTCCCGCATGATTCAATACCAAAATGAGAATGATCTGTTCTGTTTTATTGTGAATTATCATGCTCTGACAACCATTCAAGATCGGACTACTCTCCAGACCAATACATTGGACGCAGCGATTGATTTCTTAGCCCTGGGGTTGGATCCGGAGAAAGCCACTTTCTGGGTCCAGAGTGACGTTCCGCAGGTAACGGAACTAACCTGGTTACTGGCCAATGTAACCTCCGTGGGTCTGTTGGAACGTTCCACTTCTTACAAAGATAAACTGACCAGGGGATTGTCTCCGAATATGGGGTTATTTTCGTATCCCGTTTTAATGGCTGCAGATATTTTACTTTTCGGTGGTGAAATTGTCCCCATTGGCAGAGATCAGAAACAACATTTGGAGATGACCCGGGATATTGCCATTCGTTTCAATAATAATTTCGGAGAGGTTTTTGTGGTTCCGCAAGCGGACATTAAACCGGACGCACAATTGATTCCGGGGATCAATGGTCAGAAAATGAGTAAATCCTATGGCAATACAATTCCCATCTTTGAAGATGAGAAAGTACTAAGAAAACGGATTATGTCCATTGTAACCGACTCTACACCGGTGGACAAGCCCAAGAATAAAAATTCGGCTTTATTTCAGTTGTACAGTCTCTTTCTGAATACCGAAGAAAAGAGGCAACTGGCAGAGCGGTTTAATACTCCCGGTTTAAAGTACGGCGATGTGAAAAAAGAATTATTCGAGCGGCTCTGGGAATATTTCCGACCCCATCGGGAACGGCGGGAATCCTTAAAAAATGATCGTGCTTATGTGATAAACCTGCTGAAATCGGGAGCGGAGAGAGCTACGACAGTAGCGGAACACTATTTAGCCAAAGCGCGCCAGGTTACCGGTCTTTTGTACTGGCAATAGTTATGTACCGGGTACATTTGGAACAGTTTCAGGGCCCTCTGGACCTGCTGTTGTATTTTATTCGCCGGGATGAGATTGATATTTATGATATTCCCATTGCCCGGATTACAGCGGAATATCTTGAAACCTTGGAAACGATGGAATCCTTGAATATCGGAGTGGCCGGGGAATTCATATTAATGACCGCAACACTTATGCGGATTAAGTCCAGAATGCTACTTCCACGACCGGATTTTGATGATGAGGGTCAACCCATCGATCCCAGAACCGAATTAGTACAGCAACTACTTGAGTACCAGCGGTTTAAGGAGGCTGCCGGTCATCTGGAGCAATTAGTGGAGGATCAGAGTTACTACTTCACGCGAACTCCAGAGATGCTGCAGGATTTTTACGGTGATGATCCCGGCGTGTATATTAGTAAAGTTTCCCTGTTTGATTTGGCTCGTTATTTCAAGGATGTTCTGGATCGTCGACCGGTCATCAATTCTTTTGATTTACATCCTCAACCCATTAGTCTCGATGATCAGAAAGTGATGATATTCAAATCTTTTAGTACTAATGGACGAGTATCTTTTAAACAGTTGGTTAAACAATGTAAAAGTAAGTTGGAAATCATTGTGACTTTTTTAGCCATTCTGGAGTTGGTGCGGATGTGTCAGGTGCAGGTATCCCAAAATAAACTGTTTGATGACCTGGAACTCCGCAGACTGGAACTGAATTAACCTATGCGGAATTCTGAAATAGATTTGATTGTGGAAGCATTATTATTTGTCAGTCCGGAACCACTGACCCAGAACCAGGTCAATCTCGTCTTTGATGGGATGACACCGGACCTGCAAGCGGCGATAAAACGGCTAACTGAAAAATACGATCGGCAGGAACAGGCCTTTGAAATCGTGGCTGTTGCCGGAGGTTATCAGCTGCAAACCAAAAAACAATATGATGTATTTATTCGCCGATTATTAAACCGTTCGGGGCAGTTACAGCTTTCCCAGGCTGCATTGGAGACTTTGGCCATTGTTGCTTACCGCCAACCAATCAGTCGGTTTGGGATTGAATCCATCCGTGGTGTAGACTCTACCGCTGTTTTAAAAACACTACTATCCAAGACGTTGATTAAGATCAAAGGTCGGGGAGACGGACCGGGTAGACCACTACTGTATGCTACGACCGACGAATTTCTCCAGGGATTTGGTTTGAATGATATTTCTGATCTACCGAAATTGAAAGAAATCTCTGATCTAGTATCAAATGCATCGTCGGCTAATCCACAGATAGATGCGTTTAAATAAGTATTTGGCGCAGGCTGGCGTCGCCTCCCGCCGGGCAGCGGATCGCTTGATTCAGGATGGTACCGTCATGGTTAACGGTGTTCTGGAAACCAACCCGGCCTATCAGGCGCAAATCGATGATCAGGTGGAATACAATGGTCAGAAATTAGTATTACAATCCGGCCGGACAGTCATTGCTTTCCATAAACCGAAGGGAGTAATCACTACTGCTCAGGACCCCCAGCACCGCAAAACGGTTTTAGACTACCTTCCTCAGAAGAAACGTTTATTTCCGGTGGGCCGATTGGATAAAGATACTACCGGTATTTTATTATTGACCGATGATGGTGAGTTAGCCAATCAATTATTACATCCCCGCCATCGTGTACTACGCGTTTACGAAGCGGTGATTGACCGCCCTTTCCGTCAGTGGGAAAAACGACGTTTATCTAATGGTGTTTACATTGGGCAGAAAGAATGGGGCTACGGGAATGTGCTTGACCAGAAAACAGTAAAAAAACGGACTACGGTTCATCTTGAATTAAACCATGGGAAAAAGCGGGAGGTTCGGCGAATAATGTACCGCATGAAACGGGAACTGTTCAGTCTCAGACGGATTAAATTCGGACCGATTAAACTGGGAAAACTGGCCGCGGGAGAATGGCGTGAATTGAATGAAAGGGAAATAAAATTGCTGGAGCATCCATCACACAATGAAGTTTAATCAGCAGTCTGGAAGTCGTTTTTCAGAGGGAAAATATCAATAATCAAGTGGAGTGTAAAATTGATTGTATTAATTGGTATTCAGAATGGGGTAATTTAAATTCGTCGGCTTATTGAGAGTGGAAAATAATGATTATCGCCATTGATGGACCTGCTGCCTCTGGAAAGAGTACCACTGCCAGGCTGGTGGCAGAACGACTTGGCTTTACATATCTGGATACCGGTGCCATGTATCGGGCCGTTACCTTGGCTGTGATTCGGAATAATATTCCTCTTAACAATGAGGAATCCATTTCAGCTTTATTGGATAGTCTGGAACTACGATTTCTTCAACAGGCTGGTGAACAACACCTGATAATGAACGGCCGGGATGTGAGTAGTGAAATTCGATCGGGAAGAGTCACTGAAAAGGTTTCAGCTGTTAGCGCCTTACCGGTTGTACGACAGGCAATGGTCAAAATACAGCGGGAAATTGGATCTGAGAACGATTGTGTTGTGGAAGGTCGCGATATTGGCACGGTAGTATTCCCGGAAGCGGAATATAAATTTTTTATCAAAGCCGATTACGAGACCCGAGCTCGCCGTCGCCAAAAAGATTTAATGAACCTTGGAGAATATCCTTCTCTTGATATCCTGGTTGATGATTTGAAAAAGCGGGATCAGTGGGATTCATCACGGGAATTTTCTCCGCTTAAGAAAGCGGAAAACGCGATTGAGCTGGATACTACCAATCGCACCATTGAAGAGCAGGTGAACTTTGTAGTCAACCTGGTGGAAAAAAGTAATAAAGGAAAACAAACAAACCATGAGTGAAATAGAACAACAAGAACCCGTCGCTGAACAGGCAGAAATAGAAACTGCTATAACTGTCAGTGCTGAAGCTCCTTCGGAATCAGCATCGGCGACATTTACCGAAGAATCGACCGAAACGGCTAAAAAAGACTTAAATTATCTTTCTTCTGATTTATTCAGCGATATCCGTACTGTCAATCGGGAAGAGTTATTGGATTCCGAGGTCCAGGAAGAAATCAGTGAAACAGATAAAGAAAAATATTTATCCACCTTTTCTGATATTTCAGAGCATCAGATAGTTACCGGTCGCGTTATCGGTACCAATGATAAAGATGTCCTGATTGATATTGGCTTCAAATCAGAGGGAATCATCGACCGGGATGAGTTTCCGGCTGATGCTCTGCCAAAAGTAGGAGATAAGCTGGACGTTTATCTGGAATATATTGAAGATGAAAGTGGGAAAACGGTTCTTTCTAAAGAGAAAGCCGATTTTCTACAACGCTGGCGGGAGCTGAGGGAAATTTATGAGCAGGGTACTAATCTAACGGGCCATATTCAACGACGGATCAAGGGAGGGATGGTAGTGGATTTGGACGGAGTCCAAGCCTTTCTACCGGGATCACAAATTGATGTACGGCCGGTTCAGAATTTTGATCAGTTCGTGGATCAGGATATGGAGTTCCGTGTTGTCAAATTGAACGAGTTCCGGAAAAACATTGTTGTATCCCATAAAGCAATTCTGGAAGAAAGTTTGGCGGAGCAGCGAGAATCATTGTTCAAGGAATTAGAAGTGGGTAAAGTAGTGGAGGGCCGGGTGAAGAATATCACCGACTTCGGTGTCTTTATTGACCTTGGTGGTATTGATGGCTTACTACACATCACCGATCTTTCCTGGGGAAGGGTTAATCACCCTTCTGAAGTAGTTCAAATGGACGAAACACTCACGGTCAAAATAATTGATTTTGACGAGGAGAAAAAAAGGGTATCGCTGGGGTTGAAACAGCTTACACCGCACCCCTGGGAACATGTGCAGGATAAATATCCCGAGGGCACCCGGATTAAAGGTAAAGTAGTCAGTATGACTAATTATGGTGCCTTTGTGGAAATTGAACCCGGAGTTGAAGGCTTGATTCATGTTTCAGAAATGTCCTGGACACATCATGTAAAAAATCCTTCCGAAATTTTTAATTTAGGCGATGAGGTAGAAGCGGTGGTCTTATCCATCGATACGGAGGAGCGGAAAATCAGTCTAGGGGCCAAGCAATTACAACCGGATCCCTGGGATGAGATCGAAGATAAATACATGGTCGGGACAGTAGTAAAGGGGAAAGTCATTAACCTGACCCAATTTGGCGCCTTCGTGGAGTTGGAGGAGGGGATTGATGGGTTGATTCATGTCTCAGATCTTTCATGGACGAAAATTGTACGTCATCCCCGGGAAATTATTGAGAAGGGACAGGAAGCGGAAGTCCGTGTTCTGGAGGTTTCCCGTGAAAGCCGTCGCATTGCCCTGGGATTAAAGCAGGTGGAAGAGGATCCCTGGCCGGAAATTATCAAACACTTTGAAACCGGCAAGGAAGTGGAAGGTGAAATCATCCGGGTATTGGATAAGGGAATCATTTTACAGCTGGAATTGGACGTGGAAGGGATTGTCCCCTTGACAAAACAGACTAAACGTCAGCGGAAGGCCCTGATTTCAAAATATAAGGCCGGGCAGAAATTATCAGCCGTGGTAATGGAAGTTAAACCGGAAGAGAAAAAAGTAATTCTCTATATGGAGGAACTGGGAAAACAGGCCAGTGGCCCCAAGGATGAAGTCCAGGAATACCTGGCCAACCAGGAGGCTCCGGCCGCTGAAAAGATTGAAATTCCAGACAACTCATCGGAATCAGCAGCGGAGGCACCCGAATAAACTCCTGCCTCCCGCTGAAAGGAATACATGCGGAAAGGCCGTAAACAGGAAAGAATAAAAATTTCATCTCCCTGGCAAAACCTGGGACTCCGGATTGGATCCATTGCTCTGGCAGTGCTCCTGTGGTTTTTTGTCGTCAGTGAGAATGAATATTCGGTGGTAATGTCCATGCCGATTGAGGGACGAAATCTTCCTGCGCAGAAAGCATTGAAGGAAGAGGTTCCAGCGGATGCTCAGGTGCGTTTGAAGGGAACCGGGCGGGCACTCTTCAAGACCTTTTTGCTGAAGAATTTCATGTCTGATTTTAAATTAGTCCTGGACCTGGAGCGAATTTCGGAGGAATACGATTTTATCTTAAATGACTATTTTGAACGCTATCCTCAAAAAGTGGTTATTCCTTCCTCCTTTGATGTTAAATATATAGAAGTTATTTATCCGGACTCGGTCCACATCAGCCTCGACGTTTATAAGGAGAAAATTGTGCCTGTTAGGCCAGATATCATCCTGGAACCGGCTCCTGGGTATGTTCTGGTGGGAGATCCAGTCTTGACACCGCTTTCCGTGATTATTGCCGGTTCCCGTGATATTGTGGAACAGGTAACCGATGTGTGGACGGAACCGGACACTGTATTATTGGCGGAAATGAACGTTCGCAGAATCTTGGAGTTAAAGGTAGAAAAAGGTCAACTAGTGGAGTACACGCCCGCCACGGTTACGTATGATCAGAGTGTTCAGGCCATCAGTGAACGGATCATCAGTGAAATCCCGGTAAAAATCTTGCATCAGCGCAGTGACTTGCAGGCCTTTGTCAGCCCCCAGACCGTGTCACTTACTGTCACGGGCGGTGTTGATTTTATTGCCGGACTAAGACCGGAGGATATTACCGTCAGTGTCGATTTCGATAATTGGGACCCACGGCAACAATTTTACAATGTTCAGGTTGTAGCACCGCCGGATGTATTGGACTGGATGGATCTTTCTCCTAAAAATGTAGAATTAGTGGTCACAAAGAGAGTCGGTTGATTGTCCTAGGAATTGAGACCTCCTGTGATGATACTGCCGTGGCTCTGTGCAGGAATGGTACAATTCTTTCCAGCCGGATTAATACCCAGTCAATTCACCGTCAATATGGTGGTGTGGTTCCGGAATTGGCCTCCCGGGAACATGAACTACGGTTAAATTATTTAGTAGAAGCTACGCTCCAAGATACCAATCTCAGCCTGTCAGCCATCGAGGGAATTGCTGTGACCCACGGTCCGGGTCTGGCTGGTGCTTTGTTGACCGGAGCTTGTTTTGCCAAAGGATTAGCATTGGGTCTGGGTTGTCCTCTGGTGGCGATCAACCATTTGGAGGCGCATATATTTGCCAATTTTCTGGCTGAACCGGAATTAAAATTTCCGTTTATCTGTTTATTAGTATCCGGAGGCCATACCCAACTCTGGCACGTTGAAGGTCTTGGTAGATACACGCTTCTGGGAACTACCAGAGATGATGCCGCCGGTGAAGCTTTTGACAAAGGGGCCCGGATTATGGGATTGGGGTATCCCGGCGGTCCTGAAATTGAATCTTTAGCCCGTACCGGTGACCAGTCAGCGGTTGACTTTCCCCGCTCCTTCATGAAACAAAATAACCTGGAATTCAGTTTCAGTGGTTTAAAAACATCCCTACTATATTTTATGGATACTTTCAAGGCAGGAAAAAATTCCTTAACCGGAGCTGATGTTGCCGCTAGTTACCAGCAGGCAATTCTGGATATTCTGGTTTTTAAATTGAGTGAAGCCCTGCGGGTCACGGGTACAACAGTTGGTGTGATTGCCGGTGGTGTGGCTGCGAACCGGGAACTGCGAAAATCGGTTCGAAAGTTTCTTCCTGAAACTAGAATCTATTTTCCTGCGCCTGAATACTGCACTGATAACGGGGCGATGATCGCTTATCTTGGTGAATTGTATTTAAACCAGGGGAATACTTCTGAGCCGGGTTTTCCGATCGTTCCCAATTTGAAACTTTCCTGACTGATGAGTTTAGGTTTTTTTCATCCGGTAGATCAAACTTTCTGGATTCTTTTCTTCACTGCCGCCGCGGTCTTATACTGGGTTGGAATGATTTTGTTCTCCGAGCGCTGGTACCGTGTTTTAATTATTTTCCGTTCGATTGTTTTTTTATCGCTATTGTTACTATTACTTCAACCGGTGTTAACCGTAAGCAAGGAGCAAACCCAGTCCCGGGGCTGGTTGTTTTTTGTGGATAATTCCGTCAGTATGCGTTATCACCAGACACCATCGTTACAATCCATCAATACTAACCTTCATAATTTGTTCAGTCAATTGGAACGATTGAAACGCAAATTCAAGATATTTATGTTTTCTGATTCCATTGCTGCAGTGCAGGAAACGGCTCAAGTCCAGGCTGAAGGGGTAACAACGGATTTAGGAAGCGTGGTCTCCAAAATACAATCTGAACAGAACCGGATCGCTGGAGCAGTAATTGTTTCCGACGGTCAGCCAACCCAGGGAGAAGATCCCGTCCAATTGCTCTCCTCGATTACTGTTCCTATCCACGTCATTGGAATCGGTGAAGCGACACCATTCGTGGATGTTAGCATTCAATCAATTGATGTTCCGACAGTGGCGATCAAGGATGAACCGGTGAATGTTCGTGTTCAGGTACTATCCTATGGCACTGCCAGGGGTCGATTGAATGCTTCCCTGTTCAAAGGGAAAAAGCTTCTGGCTTCACGATATGTGCGATTGGAGGGAAAAGGGTCCCAATCTGAAATTAAGTTCCAGTTCAAACCTGCAGAAATCGGGAAATTACAGTACCGGGTTCAATTATCTTCTCTGGAGGATGAAATCAATATTCAAAACAACCGTCAGAATTTTGAATTATTAGTATTAAAAAATCACTATAAAGTGGCGTTAGTCACTGGCAGTCCTAATCGGAATACAGCTGTTTTAAAAAGAATTTTACGGCGTCAGCCCCGTATAAAAGTTGACCATTATATCCAACTTAACCTTCACCGGGTTCAACCTCCTTTAAAGCAATTTTGGGCCATACCCTATGAATTAATTATATTTGATAATTATCCGATTCAGCCCCTTTCTCCCGGATTTCAACGGGTTCTGGGGAAAAAACTGTTGGCTAATCAGTCGGCCCTGTTCCTGGTGGCAGGCCCGAATCAGAACCGGGAGATTGTGGAAGGATTATTCCCTTTTCTAGGGATTAAGGCCGCTTTGGGGATAGTTTCACATGAAGAACAACCTTGGCAATTTAATGATCTTGCTCAGAATCTGGGGATGGGATTACCCCTGGAGCTGGAGGCTGATTTACCACCCCTCAAACCGTTGTTAAATGTTCTTCCCGTGGATGGACAGGGAAAGCTCCTGGCCTATTTTAGGGAAGATACCCTGACTTCTCCGGTGGCAATGCTGTGGGTAAAAGGTTCTTTGCGGACACTCACCTGGACTACGGCGGACATGGCTTCGCTGTACTATCGAACGACGGAAACACCCCAGGAAAACCTGTTGAATCATTTTTGGGAGGGGGCATTAGCCTGGTTATTGCAGACTGGTGGTCGAAATGAATTGTTTTTCAGGCTGAATAAAAATCGATTCCAGCAGGGTGAATTGATTGAAATTACCGGAACCAGTCCCTATACTGCGATCGCCAACTGGCAGGGACAGGATATTTTCATCAAGGTTCTGAAAGGGTCTGAAAAAACAGTATTTAAAGCCGTTCCTTTTAATCTGGAACACAAACGTTGGCAGGGGACTTTTCGGGCTGCCGTTCCCGGTAGCTACCAGTATGAAATTCTGCTGGGGGACAATCCGAATACTAAAGCACTTCAGACCGGAAACTTTCAGGTGATGGAAAGCCAAGTGGAATTGAATAAAGTTTTTCTAAATCAGAATTTGCTACAGGCTATTGCTGATAAAACAGGCGGCATCTATTTTGACTGGTCTGACCGGGACAGTATTGTAACCTTACTGGAACCAAAAGAAGAGCGGGAATTTGCCACGGAGGTTACTAAATTTGGCGAAAGTCAGGGATTGATATATTTAATTTTGTTACTATTAACTGTGGAGTGGGTTCTCCGGAGGAGACAGGGATTACCTTAAATTTATTGTTACAAAAGCAGGAAAAATAGATGAAGAAAATCACAATGATAGGAACCGGATACGTAGGATTGGTTACCGGCGCTGGTATCTCTGATTTTGGTCATGTTGTCAGATGTGTGGACATTGACACTGAGAAAATTCAAATGTTACAATCCGGAGTGATTCCCATTCATGAACCGGGACTTAAACGACTGGTCCAACGTAATGTAGCTGGCGGACGATTGACTTTTTCTACGGAAGTGGAGCAGGCTATTCAAAGCAGTGAAATTATATTCATCGCTGTGGGAACACCTCCGGCAGATAACGGAGAGGCAGATTTGACTGCCGTGAAAGCAGTAGCAACAATAATTGGTAATAATCTGAACGGTTTTAAAATCATTTGCACCAAGAGCACCGTCCCCATCGGTACGGGAAAACTGATTTCGCAAATTATTTCCAGCCATAAACCTCCGGAAGGTGACTTTGAATATGTTTCAAATCCTGAATTTTTGAGGGAGGGTGCCGCCGTTACTGATTTTACCCATCCCGATCGGGTAGTCATCGGTGCCTCCAATGATCGTGCTTTCAGAGTGATGCAGGAAATCTATCGTCCTTTATACATCAATGAAACACCTATGATTCACACTGCAGTGGAAACGGCTGAAATGATTAAATATGCGGCCAATGCCTTTTTAGCCCTGAAGATTAGTTATATTAATGAAGTTGCGAATTTATGTGAAGTGGTGGGGGCGGATGTTCATGTAGTGGCCCGGGCCCTGGGACTGGATGGACGAATCAGTCCGAAATTTTTACACCCCGGTCCCGGTTTTGGTGGCTCCTGTTTTCCGAAAGATACCCGCGCCCTGGTATCGGTAGGCCGGGAAAAGGGACAACGACTGCATACGATTGAGGCGGCAATTCAAGCTAATGAACTCCAAAAAACCAAGATGGTAGAAAAACTCTATGTGCTCTTGGGCGGTAATTTTAACGGAAAAACAGTGGCTGTGCTAGGATTAAGTTTTAAGCCGGAAACGGATGATGTGCGCGAATCCAGTTCACTCCACATGGTACAGGCTTTATTAAAAGCCGGTGCCCGGGTTAAAGCTTATGATCCCGTTGCCTCGACTTCCATGGAGCGCCAGGTGCCGGAAGCAGAATATTGTTCGACCTGGCAGGAAGCTGTCCGGCAAACTGATGGTTGTGTAATCATGACGGAATGGAATGAATTCCGCGCCTTGAATCTGGATGAACTGAAGAATCTGATGGAAACGCCAATCGTCCTGGATACGCGGAATGTGTTAAGTATGGCCATGCTGGAGCAACTGGGTTTTGTCTACGATAATGTGGGGCGGAAGCAGAAAAAAAATGAAGCTTGAACAAACAAGAATCCCGGGTATTTTATTACTTCATCCCGATTTACATGCTGATGAACGGGGATATTTTTACGAAATATACAAGGCTTCCCATTTTTCAAAAATGGGTCTTCCAGATCATTTTATTCAGGATAATCAGGCTCTATCTAGGAAAGGTGTATTACGGGGATTACACTACCAGTTGCACCAAGCCCAGGGGAAACTGGTACGGGTAGTTGAAGGAACTGTCTTCGATGTGGCGGTGGATATCAGAAAAAATTCCCCCACTTTTGGTGAGTGGATTGGATTTGAATTAAGTGCCGATAACCATTTGCAGGTGTTCATACCGGAAGGATTTGCTCACGGATATTTTGTCATGTCACCAACAGCTGTTTTTCAGTATAAATGTACCCGCGAATACACTCCTGAAGATGAATATGGACTGAATTGGAATGATCCGGAGTTGGCCATTGAATGGCCAGTCGGGAATAAAATCGTTTCCCCGAAGGATTCAGCTTTGCCGACTTTGGCTGAAATAAATAAAGCTTTTTTACCCCAATACATTGAAAATTCCGATATTCAATAAGTATTAAGGATTATCTATGCTGGCTTTGGACCTTATTCGGAATAACCCTGATCAAGTAAAAGATGGTTTGGCTGCCAAGGGAGATATGACCGATCTGACTCCGATAATGGAGCTGGATAAGGAATATCGTTCCCTGTTAAATGAGGGTAATGAATTACGAGCCAAGCGCAATCGTGCTTCGGAAACAATTGCTGATCTGAAAAGGAATGGAAAGGATGCTGATTCGGCTATCCAGGCCATGCGGGAACTGAGCCAGGAACTAAAATCGCTGGAAAATCAGACTTCCCAGATCAAAGAATCCCTGAATCATCATCTATTACGCTTGCCGAATCTTCCCCAGGAAAGCGTTCCGATTGGGCAGGCACCGGCGGATAATGTGCTGATTCGTGATTGGGGGACATTTCCCCAGTTTAATTTCAATCCCCGCACCCATCTTGAACTGGGAAATCAATTGGGGTTATTTGATTTTAAGCGCGCTGCTAAAATTTCCGGTTCCGGGTTTCCATTATATACGGGTCCGGGAGCAAAACTGGAACGGGCACTACTGAATTTTATGCTGGATGTTCACGTGGATAAATTCAATTTTACGGAGGTATTTCCACCTTTTATGGTCCGGAGTGAAGCTGCCTTAACCTGCGGTCTACTACTGAAATTTGAAGAGGAAATGTACCAGTCTGAAAAGGATACTCTCTGGTTGATCCCCACAGCGGAAGTGCCGGTGACTAATATTCACCGGGATGAAATTTTGCCCGAGGAGGCGTTGCCCAAGAATTATGTGGCTTATTCCGCCTGCTTCCGGAGAGAGGCCGGTTCCTATGGAAAGGAAACCCATGGATTTTTACGGTTGCATCAGTTTAATAAAATCGAACTGGTGAAATTTGTACAACCGGAGCACTCTTATCAGGAATTGGAAAAGTTAGTGGTACAAGCAGAGGCGATTCTTCAAGCTTTGGGCTTACACTATCGGGTTCTGGAATTATGCAGCGGCGATCTGAGTTTTTCAGCTGCAAAGTGTTACGATCTGGAGGTTTGGGCTCCCGGTGAGCAAAAATGGCTGGAGGTTTCCTCCTGTAGCAATTTTGAAAGTTTCCAGGCTCGCCGAGGGAATATACGCTATCGAAGAAGTGTCGATCAAAAAGTTGACTTTGTGCACACGTTAAACGGTTCCGGTGTTGCCACCCCGCGATTGTTGGTGGCCTTATTGGAAACTTACCAGCAGGAAAACGGCAGCGTGGAAATTCCGGCTGTATTACAACCCTATTTCGGTCAAGCGGTTCTTATTTAATTTGCGCTCTGTCTGGGTTATAATTAATCTTATCGTCTGGACGTTGATTCTGGGAATAACGACAATTTTAGGATCGCTTTTTGAACGGGGTGGCCGTTTTGGTGCCTGGATTGCCCGAGTCTGGTCAAAGATCATTTTATTCACCGCCGGGGTTTCCTACCGGGTGGTTGGTCTGGAAAATCTGGAGGCTGACAGCCAATATTTATTTGCTGCCAACCATGAATCCGCCTTTGACATTTTATTAGCTTACGCCAGCCTTCCTTATCCGTTGGTCTCAATTGCCAAAATCGAATTAAAAAAAATCCCTATATTCGGGTGGGCCATGGCCATGGCAGGGCATATTTTTGTGGACCGCAGTAATCATGAAAAGGCGCTGAAATCCCTGCGGACAGCAGCCGAATCATTACGGAAGCATCCCCGATCGATTTTATTGTTTCCAGAAGGAACCCGGTCAACGGATGAGCAGGTTCATCGCTTTAAGAAAGGGGGGTTATTATTGGCGCTGGAATCCGGGTTGAAGGTAGTACCCATGGCCTGTTGCGGGACGGGACGGGCGCTGAAAAAACATTCTTTGAATCTGGGAGATAATCAATTGGAATTAAGGGTCGGTTCTCCGATTTCTACGGTGGATTTCAGTTTTGAAAACCGGCAGGCCTTTGTGGATAAAGTGCGCGAGAAGGTTGTCGCTTTAAAAGAAAACGGGAGTTATTAATTGATAAGCACCGTGTCAATTTCAGGTTACAGTTGGCCAACTTCTTTCCCGGTTTTTTCTGTCCGGGATTCACTGACTGGAACGGAAGAAATAATTGTTCGCTGGTGGTCTCAATTGAAACCGGGAACCGTGTTGACTGATCGAAACGGTTATCGAATCCTTGTGATCCGGACCGGAGTCCGGAATCGAAAAGAGGGTCCTGATTTTCAGGGTGCCCGGTTTTTTTATCGGGATCAATTCCTGGATGGCGACGTGGAATGCCACCGCCTGGCTCGGGACTGGTTCGCTCATGGGCACAGACAGAATCGCGCCTATCACCAGGTAAAATTACACTTGCTGGGTGCACCTACGAAATCTGATCAGAATTTACCGGGTGTCATTGTGTATTTTCCCGGTTACTTTGCAATGCCTTTTTCCTGTTCGCTAACACTTGACAACCTGAGTGTAAATTGGGCCCAAGTCCTTAAAAAATTCAGCCAAAAACGCTGGCAGGAAAAAGTCCGTTATTTTCGTTGTTCAGTAAATTCAGGGTCTAAAGTGCTGCTTACAACTGCTTTCCGGTTGTTGGGTAAAGGGGGCAATGAAATCCAATTTCTTCAATTAGCCGAGATGGCCGTCCAACAACCAGTTGAACACTTATCGCTCCCGGAATTAACCCGTCACCTTAATAAGTGGGGAGGACAACTGGTCTGGAAACGAGGTGGTATTCGCCCTAGACATCATCCCCATAATCGTTTTCCATTGGCCGCTGCTCTGGTGCATTTTATTAATCAGTTTGATTCGACCTGGTGGAATCAAACGGAGAAATTCGAAAAGGCTTTTAAAGATCGGTTTACTTCTTTAGGTGGAACGGGGATTTTGACGGAATTAATTGGAAATGTTTTCTATCCGTATCTGGCAGCAGAAAGTTTAAATCGGGGTAATATCGTTTGTTACCGAGAGTGGAATCGGCGGTTTGCTTCTCTGGAGTTGCCATACAGCTACGGCAAATACTGCCGCCGCTTTAAATCTTTACTGGGCAACCAAACTTTGAATTCCTTTCCCGTTTTACAGGGGTTACTGGAATTGGATAAACAATTTTGTGCACATGGACATTGCGGCTTATGTCCCCTGAAGGACTGGCATGGCCATTTGGAGTAGAACTCAAGCCCAGCAGCGAGCTGCTGAACTTCGTGCTAGCGGGAAGAAAGTGGTCTTTACCAATGGTTGCTTTGACTTGTTACACCCTGGTCATGTGGCTTATTTACAGACCGCTCGTCGGTTGGGGGATTTCCTGATCGTTGGTTTGAATTCTGACACTTCCCTCCACCGGTTGAAAGGTGCTGGTCGTCCATTGATTTTTCAGAAGGGGCGGGCCATGATTCTGGAGGCTTTAGAGGTGGTGGATGCAGTAGTGATTTTCGATGAGGATACACCTGCCGCTTTGATTGAAGAATTGAAGCCTCATATTCTTGTAAAAGGCGGTGATTATCAGGAAAAGGATATTGTCGGTGCTCAAACCGTGTGGGCTGCCGGTGGAACAGTAAGAATTATCCCCTATCTGGAAGGTTTCAGCACGTCAACATTAATTCAGAAAATTAAGGGTGAAAAGCCTTGACTGGGGGAAGAGCCACCCCCTAACTTCGCCAGTTCAATTAACGCTAACTATTTATGAAACAAGCAATTAGAGTAATTATTATCACTTTCCTCGGGACCGGAATCCTGTTTTGTCAAACACCGGAGAAAGGTCCCGGCACGGAAACACCAACCGGAAAACAACCCCAAAACAATTACGGAGATCCCAGTGAAGGTTCTGATACCCAGAATCGCCTGCCTCATTTGCTGGCCGATGTAAAGATGTTGTTATCCGACGCTTTAATCGCAGATGTGCATGGGGATACGTTAGAAGTAATTTATACTCTGGACAGAATTTTCGACTTGTTGACCGAAGCAGATCAGCTTGGAGATATGAATGAAGACGATCAGGAAGAATTTGACCGATTTGAATCGTCGCTGATTGAATTATATGTCCATCGGTTTAAGACATTGGAAAAAATTGATGCGGATGTTACAGCGGAACTCATGCGGAGAGAAATTACTGATATTGTGGAGCCCCTGGAGGTTGAGATGGGCGCCAGCCAGTTCACTGTAGTGGACGATCGTGATGGACACATTCCATTGGTCAGGAATAAAAGGGTGGATCAATTTATTGAATTTTTTAAAACGAAAGGTCGGCGCCAGTTCAAGCGTTGGTTAGCCCGGGCTAATGTTTATGCACCCATGATCAGAGATATCATCGAAGAATGTAATCTGCCCGCTGAGCTGGTGTATTTGGCGATGATTGAATCGGGATTCAATCCGCGGGCCTATTCCCGAGCCAGTGCTACGGGTATGTGGCAGTTTGTTTATTCCACTGGGAAAAAATATGGCTTGCAGCGCAACTGGTATATTGATGAACGTCGTGATCCGATTAAATCGACCCGGGCTGCCTGTGCGTATTTACGTGATCTTTATGAAGAGTTTGATAGTTGGTATTTAGCCCTGGCCGCTTATAATGCCGGCTCCGGTCGGATTCACCGGGCATCCCGAATCCATCAGACGTCTGATTTCTGGCAATTGCATTCCCTCCCGGCGGAAACCCGTAACTATATTCCCTATTTTTTAGCCGCTACTATCATTGCCCTGAATCCTGAAGATTATGGTTTTACGCGTTCGAAAAAGGGGAATAAACCTTTTACCTTCGATGAAGTTTTAATTGAAAAAAGTGCTGATTTGTCCGTTTTGGCCCGGACGGCTAAAATTTCGTTAAAAACTTTAAAGCAGTATAATCCAGAATTACGTCAATCAGCTACTCCCACAGAGCCCTATTTACTCAAGTTACCAACAGGTAAGAAGGATTTATTCTTGGCCAACTACAATGCGCTCCCGGAGAATGAACGCTTTGCTCCTCAGTATGTAGTTCATAAAGTCCGGAAAGGGGAAAGTTTGTGGACGATTTCAAAAAAATACCGCGTTTCAATCCATGATCTGGCCGCTGTGAATAAGATTCGTAACCGTCACCAGATTCGAATGGGGCAGAAACTGACCATACCAATATCCGGAACCAATCTGGCCTCCATGCCGGCACCTAGTGCTTTACGGGGTTACTCAAAATTTGTTTACCAGGTGAAAAAAGGAGATACCCTGGGACATATCGCTGAAAATTACGGTACCCGGGCTAGCAGTATTCGCAAATGGAATGGATTACGATATGGTGATTATATCTATCCGGGTCAGAAACTAGTATTATGGATCAAACAGGGTTAAAACGGCCATCGGTGCATTCTAACCGTCGGATCTGGTGGATCCTGGGGGGGGTATTAGTGATTATTTTTATTTTTCGTTTGGGGATGGCTATGGCTGGCCTGGATGAAAGCGGAGGTATCGGGGATAAGGTAGGTATTGTAACTATCAACGGACCAATTTATTCTGCAGAGAATTTAGTTCGAGACCTGGATCGTCTGCAGGAGCGGGACGATGTGAAGGCAATCGTACTGCGGATTGAATCCCCCGGCGGATTAGTGGCTCCAACTCAGGAAATTTATGAAAAGGTAAAAGTTTTAAAAAACATAAAACCGGTAGTAGTATCGCTGGGGGCTGTGGCGGCGTCTGGGGGATACTATATCGCTGTGGCCGGGGATAGTATTGTTGCCAATCGGGGAAGTATTTTAGGCAGTATCGGGGTTATTATGAATTACCCTATCGCGGAAAAATTGTTGGATAAAATTGGTATCAGTGTCGAGACGGTGAAGAGTGGTGCATTGAAAGATACGGGGTCACCCACTAGGAAAGTTACCAGTGCTGATAAGGAATATCTTCAAACGGTGGTAAGTGACTTGTATGAGCAATTTGTACGAGCAGTTGCTGATGGTCGTTCTCTTCCTGTGGAAGCAGTTCGTTCCCTGGCGGATGGTCGGGTCTTTACCGGAGAACAATCTCTTACAAAGGGGTTGGTTGATCGTCTCGGTACCATGGAAGATGCCGTTCAATTGGCGGGTTCATTAGCTCAAATTTCGGGGAAACCCAAAATCCTGCGCCTGCATAAAAGCAAACCTTCCATTCTGGAATGGTTTAGGGAGGAATGGAAGCAGAGTATCGGGACTCGTTTTGATGAACTTCCAGCTTATCGTTGGAGAATGGAGTAAGGTATGACCAAGCAGAATATTGTAGATGTTGTTTCTGAGGCCACCGGTTTAACCAAGGTGGAGACGGAGGCCGTTATGAACGGAATTATGACCACGATCATTGATTCTCTGGCGCGGAACGAGCGTGTAGAATTGCGGGGGTTTGGAACCTTTGGTGTAAAACATCGCAAACCTAAAAAAGCCCGCAATCCAGGAACGGGAGAGGCGATCTTTCTGCCTGAGCGATTTGTGCCAACTTTCAAACCATCCAAATATATGCGCACTTTTGTTAATGGAGAGTTAAAACAATAAAGAGGAATTATGCCCTGCGGGAAAAAACGAAAACGTCGCAAGATTAATACTCATAAACGTAAAAAACGTTTGCGTAGTAATCGTCATAAGAAAAAGAACCATTAATTTGACCGCCTGAGCCATGAAACACGGCCGGTTGATCTGTCTATTTGTTTTACCTCTGGCCTTAATAACCGTCATTAAGGCCTGGGGGTACGACGGACACCGCCGAATCAATCGCCAGGCAGCTCAGGTTTTAAAAGGACCCCTGGGGCAATTTCTGATGCACAATGAATCAGCCCTGACTTGGTACGGTCCCGTCCCGGATTATTTGAAAGGGTCCGATCCGAATGAATTTTACCGTCATTTCATCGATCTGGATAATTATGACGCCGTTCCTTTTAACCAAATTCCAATGGATTATGACTCCCTGTTGGCAAAATATGGGCGGGAGAATGTTAGAAACTGGGGTATTGCACCCTGGGCAATTCAGGCAGTGTGTGACCGTATTATAAAACTGTTAAAAGAACAGCGTTTTGATGAGGCGGTGTATAATATGGGCATCCTAAGTCATTATGTGGCCGATTTGCACATGCCGCTGCATACGGTTAAAAATTATAATGGCCAATTAACTGGTAATGATGGTGTACACTTCCGGTGGGAGGCTCGATTAGTAAATGACTATTTAGTAACAATACAGCCCGTGGGAACACCGCCGGAGATTAATAATCCACTTCTGTTTGCTTTTGATATTGCCCGGGAATCCTATTCAGTACACCAGCGTATTCTGGCTGCTGATACTAAAGCCCGACGTGTTCTCACTACTGAACAGGTAAAACAATTGAATTCCTATGACATTCTACCCTTTGAAAAACCTTACCTGGATGTTCTCTATCGGGAATCCGGAGATCTGTTAAAGGAACAATCAGGTCTTGCGGTAACCCGGATAGCGGCCTACTGGCGTTACTGTTGGCAAAAGGCCGGTTCACCGGAATTGCCCCGTTGAAAGAAAGTATCCCAGTCGTACGGTCAGTTACAGAAGTAACCAGAATGGTCAAAGGGGTGCTGGAAGACTTCTTCCCAACCTTGTGGGTTCAGGGGGAAATTTCTAATTTTAGTCGACCATCTTCCGGGCACCTATATTTCAGTTTAAAGGATTCAGCGGCGGAAATCAGATGTGTAATGTTCCGTGGATACAACCGCTTATTACATTTTACTCCCCGGGACGGGATGGATGTATTAATACAGGGACAGATATCGGTCTATGAAAAACGGGGGCAATACCAACTGCTGGTTCGAAACATGGAGCCGGCGGGGATTGGAACCCTGTTTCTGGCTTTTGAGGCTCTAAAAAAGCAATTAGCTGCCGAGAGACTGTTCGATGAGCAATATAAAAAAGTGCTGCCGGCTTTTCCAAGACGAGTAGGTGTAATAACCTCCGGTACAGGAGCCGCCTGGCGTGACATTTTAAATGTTTTAAACCGACGGAGTCCTCATGTTCAGGTATTGTTACGGCCAACCCAGGTTCAGGGGGAGGAGTCCGCTGCTGACCTGGTAACTGCTTTAGAAGAACTGGAATTTTTTGGAAACGTTGATGTCATTATTTTTGGACGCGGCGGCGGTTCTTTAGAGGATTTATGGTCATTTAATGAGGAAAAAGTTGCCCGGGCAATATTTAAATGTTCTATTCCCCTGATTTCAGCCGTGGGTCATGAAACCGATATTACCATCGCTGACCTAGTGGCTGATTTACGGGCACCTACCCCCTCAGCAGCAGCGGAACTGGTTTCCCCAAGTCACCGTGAAATAAAGGAGCTGTATCGAACTCAATTTCAACGCCTGACAGATATAATTAATCGGAAACTGGAAAGCAACTGGCAGCGTCTGGACGGTCTGACGGATCGATATGCCTTCCAACAACCGGGATTGCTGTTGGAAAAATATTCGGAGAAAATTATCTATCTGGGTGGTCAATTAAGGCACATGATGAACCACCGAATTCAGTTGGCTCATTCCCGGTTTACTGGTGTGGTAAAAGAGTTGGAAGCTTTGGATCCGTTGAAAATTCTTGAACGGGGCTATTCAGTGGCTGTTAAAAATTCCGGAGTAATCGTAAAAGCGGAACAAGATCTGGAGATGGGGGAAGCATTCACTTTAAGGACCGGAAACGGCACTTTACGGGCTGAGAAAATTGCGGTGCTTAAACCATCATCCTGATAAATTGAGGAATGTGACTCAAACAGTTTAAATTATCCTATGGTCAAGCAGAAAAACAGGTTTCAATTTGAAGCGGCCCTGGCACGGTTAGAAGCGATTGTGGAGTCGTTGGAGGGTGAAAATAAAACGCTGGAACAGAGTCTGGAATTGTTCGAGGAAGGCGTTAAATTGGCGGAAGAGTTGAAATTGCACCTGGAACAGGCAGAACAAAAAGTACAGGTACTGTTAAAAGACTCCTCAGGGAATTTAAAAACGGAGGATTATCAGGAGTGAGTCCCAGGCGACGCAAAAAACCAAAACGTATCGGTATCTGGGGCAATACGGAAAAACCCCGTTTTTGGGAATTATTGCCGGAGATCTTCCACTGGGCAGAAACGAAGCAGTTGGAAGTTTATTTAACATTACGGATTATTGACCGCCTGAATGCGAATCATTCCTATTCGTATAAAGTCATTGAATCAGCTGAAGATTTTTATAAGTTGGATTTCCTGTTAACCCTGGGAGGCGACGGCACTATGTTATCGGCAGCCCGGGCAGTTGCTTACCGGAAAACACCCATTCTGGGAATCCACCTTGGAGAATTGGGGTTTCTGGCAGAAGTGACCGTCGAAGACATGTATCATCGTCTAAATATGGTCGCAGAAGGGCACTATTTTCTGCAACACCGGATGGTTCTCAAATGTGAAGTCTACAATGGGAAAAAGCAGAAAGTATTTTATGCCCTGAATGATTTTGTAGTTGACCGGGGCAAGTCGAACCGAATGCTGACCATGCGCCTCTTGGCCAATGACCGGTTTGTGGCGGATTATAAGGCAGATGGTTTAATTATTGCCACACCAACCGGTTCTACCGCCTATTCGCTGGCCTCCGGCGGACCGATTGTGATGCCCTGTCTCAGTGCTATTGTAGTCACACCAATCTGTTCCCATACGCTCACCCTTCGACCGATTGTTCTTTCCGATGATCGCTCTCTTGAGATTCAGTTTCCGTCGGTGGATGGCGAGGGAAATACCCTGGCAGCGGATGGTCAAATAAGTGAATTTCTGCACCGTGATTCAAAAGTATTTATTCAGAAGGCCGGTTATGAAATCTATATGATTGATTTCGAAGACTCTAATTATTTTCAGACTTTGAGAAGAAAACTAAACTGGGGGAGACGGGGAGATAATTAACTGTGAATCCTGAACAGGAACCATGTGTTCATAATAGATTCTGATTTATTTACGGGATTGCAACAGGCGATGCTGTCGTAACATACAATTGTTCATGACCACCAGCAGGCCTGCGTTCTCCGCCTTTTGCGCCGCCTCCAGATTGATGACACCATCCTGAAGCCACAGCGCTTTGGCACGAATTTCGATGGCTGCTTCTACAATCGGCAGTACGTGTTCCGAACGCCGAAAAACATCCACCACGTCCACGGACGCAGGAATAGCTTTTAAAGACGGGTAGCATTTTTCTCCTTCAATCATATTTTGACCGGGATTTACGGGGATGATCTTATATCCCTGGTCTCTTAAATAGCGAGCCACATAATTACTGGGACGTTCTTGTTTGGGTGACATGCCAACGACGGCGACTGTCTTCAATTGGAATATGTTCCGGATCGTTTCAGGTTCATTCATAGGTAAAGCTTTAATTTAAAAATTCATTTCATTTGATGTTTATGGCTTTAACTGGTTACAGAATCAAAACGGGCAGCGGTCAGCGTTTAAATAAATTCCCCAGCACATAACCTACAATATTTGGATTTTCTTTCAATCGTCGGATGGAGTATTCGAACCAGGCGGCTCCAAAAGGTACATAAATTCTAACAGTATACCCTTTTGTTTTTAATACCTCCAGCCGATTCCCCATGGGAACGCCAAATAAAACCTGAAATTCAAAACGGTCAGGTGAAATGGAATGATTTTCGATGAAGGTTTCCAGTTTATCAATCAGAAACAAGTCGTGGGTGGCCAGGCAGGTATAGCCTTTTCCCATGAGCAGTTTTTCGGCCAACCGTAAATAATTTTCCCGGATTTCGTTTTTTTCCTGATAGGCAATAGCTGCTGATTCCCGGTAAATACCTTTACATAACCTTAAATGCAGGAGGGACGATTCTAAAAGATCAAGATCTTTCATGCTGCGATAGAGATAGGCCTGCAAAACAGTACCGACTTTTGGATAAATGTCCACAGCTTTTTGATAGAGTTTTAAGGTTTGATCGGTATAAACTGAATTTTCCATATCGATTGTCAGGCTCAAATCATGTTGTTGGGCGCGTTTGATAATCGTCAGCAGGCTATTTTCCGCCAGGGATGGATTTAATTCCAGACCGAGGTGGGTCAATTTTAACGAAACGGAATTATCTGCACCTAATTTTGCCAACTGGTCGTATAATTCGCAATAATTATCGCGTACCAGATGAGCCTTAGTCTTAGTCTGAACGTGTTCCCCGAGGATGTCCATCGTGGTGGCAAACCCCTGACCGTTGAGTCGCCGGACATGCTTTAAGGCTACGGTTAATTCTTCTCCGGCCACATAATGTTTTGCAAATGGTTTGACGGTCCACCGGGGGAAATAAGGCATCAGATTGGCAAGCGTTGAATTAATCCATGACATCAGAAAATTAATTTAGAACGATGTTGAAACGGCCTACAACGGAAAATCCGGTTAATGTTAATTTTAATGGTAATAAAGCGGTTGCACTTATCCTAATACCTAATACACTTTTAAGCAATTCAATAGATTATTATTAACTTGTTCTTGCCCGTGGTGATTGAGAAAATCTAAATTCGTTTTCTTGATTTGAGCTAAAAATCTAATGTATCGCGACTTCGGAACAATCTTTCTCTTCGCCCTAATCGGCATTGTATTTGTTTATGTTCCGTTATTGTTACAGAAACTCCTGGCTCCATCAAAAACAAGCGCTGAAAAAATTGCAATTTATGAGTGTGGTGAAGAAGCGGAGGGGTCAGCCTGGGTTCAATTTAATGTTCGCTTTTATATCATCGCCCTGATATTCCTGATTTTTGACGTGGAAGTCGTATTTTTATTTCCCTGGGCGGTGGTTTTCAGGGCTTTAGGGTGGTTGGCATTAATTGAGATGGCGATTTTTTTAGGTGTATTAATTATCGGGTTAGCTTATATCTGGTGCCGCTCAGACCTTAACTGGGTTAAATACCGGGTTAAATATGGGCATGGTCGTTATTCCCAATTGACGGTTGACGAATCTGATGCTGCGATTGAAAAAGTCTGATGGGAAATCTGGAGCATAAGTTTCAAGATAACATTATTGTTGCCTCGCTGGATAAACTCCTGAGTTGGGCGCGCTCAACGTCACCCTGGTATTTCCAATTTGGTTTGGCCTGTTGTGCCATTGAGATGATGGCTGCAGCCGCCAGTCGACATGATCTGGAACGGATTGGTATGATGCCGCGATCGTCACCCCGCCAGGCGGATGTGATGATTGTTGCCGGTACCGTAACCATGAAAATGGCTCTACGGGTTAAAAAACTTTATGAACAAATGGCAGAACCTAAATACGTCATTTCCATGGGCAGTTGTGCCACCAGCGGTGGGCCTTATTGGCAATACGGTTATCATGTTTTAAAGGGTGTTGATTTGGTAGTGCCGGTTGATGTGTACGTACCTGGTTGTCCACCCCGTCCGGAAGCCCTGCTTGAGGGACTATTAAAACTCCAGGAAAAAATCCAGACTGAACGTCCATTAACCCGTAAGTAAAAATGACTATTCCAGAAATAAAAGCCAGGTTACAAGAATATTTCCCCGATATAGTGGTTGAAAATGAAACCCTTGCCGATCATCAGGTGGAAATCGTCCCCCCAAAATGGGCTGCGGTAGCTAAATATTTATTTGAAGATCCGAGTCTTCAGTTTGATCAATTGGAATGTGTAACGGGCGTGGACCTTGGAGCCGATCAGCCGCTGCAGGTACGTTATAATTTACACTCCATGGAGTTTCGCCATAAAATTGAGATTGTACTCACTGTTAAACGGAAACGTCCATCAGTACCGTCGATCGAAAAAATTTGGCGTATCGGGGACTGGTTTGAGCGGGAAGTCTATGATATGTTCGGGATTGTTTTCAAAGGTCACCGGGATCTAAGGCGGATTCTGTGCCCAGAGGATTGGACCGGTTGGCCCTTGAGAAAAGATTACCAGACACCGGATGAATACCACGGAATCGTGATCCCTAAAATCAAAGCAGAATGGGTATAGTTCAAGGCGATCAAATGGTTTTGAATATTGGGCCTCAACACCCCAGTACTCATGGTGTATTGCGTCTGAAAGTGTTGACTGACGGAGAGATTGTCTCTCAAATAACCCCCTATTTGGGATATCTCCATCGTTGTTTTGAAAAACATTGTGAAAATGTCACTTATGAGCAGGTAATTCCGTTTACCGACCGTTGCGATTACTTGGGCTCCATGAACAACAATTTTGGTTATGTGGTTGCCATGGAAAAACTCATGGGGATTCAGGTACCGGAAAGGGTGGAATACATTCGGATCATCATGGCGGAGTTAAACCGGATTGCCAGTCATTTGTTGGCCTTGGGTACCTTTGGTCTTGACGTTGGCGCTTTTACACCCTTTTTATATATGTTCCGGGACCGTGAAAGGATTTTGGACATTTTTGAGTTAACCTGTGGTGCCCGGCTGCTGTACAATTACATGTGGGTTGGAGGGCTTTCCCATGATTTACCCGGTAATTTTGTAGAAATCTGCGGTGGTTTTTTAAATTATTTTGAACCAAAGATTAAAGAATACGATACTATTTTAACCAATAATAAAATTTTTATTGAGCGAACCGCGGATGTGGGCATTCTACCGGCAGAAGTGGCTATTAGTTATGGCGTAACGGGTCCCAATTTAAGGGGGTCCGGCGTTCGATGGGATGTTCGCCGGGAAGAACCTTATTCTGTTTATGACCGGTTTGAATTCAACATTCCTGTTGGAACCGGTGCCATGGGCACGGTGGGGGATTGCTGGGACCGGTATTGGGTCAGGATGCAGGAAATGCGGGAAAGCATTAAAATCATCCACCAGGCTTTGAAAGGATTGCCGGAGGGGGATGTTCATGAAGCGCTACCCAGAAAAATCAGACCGCCTAAGGGATCAATATATCTCCGGACTGAAAGTCCAAGGGGAGACCTGGGCTATTACATTATTAGTGATGGGACACCTAAGCCTTTCCGTTTAAAAATGCGATCACCAGCCTTCACTGCCCTGAGCGTATTGGATGAAATTTCCCGCGGCTGGATGCTTTCGGATGTTATTGCCATTCTGGGGAGCCTGGATATTGTTTTAGGAGAAATCGATCGATGACGATTGACTATTTAATCGATTGGATGTCATCCTGGAAGGATTTTCCGGGTTTAGTGTTTATTTTGGCGGTGGTGATTTCGGCAATACCTATTTTTCTGTTGATGGCCGCCAACGCTATTATTGCGGTGTATGTGGAGCGGAAAGTATCTGCCTTCATGCAGGATCGAGTCGGGCCCATGGGCCAAGGTGTTGGCCTGCATGCCGGGAAATGGGGGATGTTGCAGACTGTAGCTGACGCCCTGAAATTGCTGATTAAGGAAGATTTGATCCCCGCTTCTGCTGATCAAAAACTGTTCATCATAGCTCCTTTTATTATTTTTATTGCCCCCTTTGTTGCTCTGGCGGCCATTCCTTTTAATCCGGTCCTTCAGGTGGCAGATATCAATGTTGGTATTTTTTACATCCTGGCAATGGGGTCCATTGGAGTTATCGGCATGGTCATGGCGGGTTGGGCTTCCAATAATAAATGGTCCTTATATGGTGCCATGCGCTCGGTAGCCCAGATCATCAGTTATGAAATTCCGGTGGGTTTATCCATTGTGGCAGTCATTATGGTTGTGGGATCGCTGAATTTGCAGGAAATTGTTCGGTTTCAGTCCGGAACTAAGTGGGGTTTCCTACCCAATTGGATCATGTTTAATAATCCTTTTTTATTCCTGGCTTTTATTATCTTCTTTATCAGTAGCATTGCTGAGACGAATCGGACACCTTTTGATATCCCGGAAGCAGAATCGGAGTTAGTGGCCGGTTTTCACACGGAATATTCAGGGATGCGTTGGGCCTATTTCTTTTTAAGTGAATACGCCAACATGTTAATTGTCTGCGGCGTCGCCACTGTGGCTTTTATGGGGGGTTGGTTAAGCCCTATACCGGGTTATTTTGATTCGCCCCTGTGGGGCCTGTTTTGGTTCCTGGGTAAAATCATCATTCTGATTCTGGTCATGATGTGGTTTCGGTGGACCTTCCCCCGGCTGCGGGTGGACCAGTTGATGAATGTTTGCTGGAAAGTATTAATACCATTGGCACTGATGAATTTATTCGGCGTCGGAATCTGGATTTTGGTTTCGGGTTCATAAATGACATCCTATCTGCGAAATCTGGTTGAAGCTGTCACTACCCTGTGGGCGGGGATGATGATTACTATTAAACATTTGGTAAAAGCGAAACGCGGTAATGTCACGCTTCAATACCCGGAAGAACGCTGGCCCCGACCGGAGCGAAACATCGGTTTTGATCTCGGTAACTATAATGTTATCCGTTCCAAACTGCATGTTGACATTGATGATTGTATTGGTTGTTTAAAATGTGAACGGGCCTGCCCCGTGGCCTGTATCAAGATTGAAACGGTGAGAGCACCGGAGCGCGGTGTGGATATCCCCGATCTGGGTCATACTGGTGTCACCACCAACGGAACCAAGAAAGCCCTAGTCGTGACACGCTTTACCATTGATATGTCTGAATGCTGTTATTGTAACTTATGTACTTATCCCTGTCCGGAAGTGTGTATCTATATGGTAGGCGGTCCCAATGCTAACCGGTACCCGATTGACTATGAATTTTCAGAATATGATCGGCTAAATTTAATCTATCAATTTGCTAAGCCGGTTTCTACCGAACAAAAGGCTGAATTAGTGGCTGCTGTGACTAAACCGAAGGTCCCCGCCTGATGGCTAACCTGGTTTTCTGGTCATTGGTACTTATGACAATCGTTTCCGCGGCGGTTGTAGTTCAGAGCAGGAAACTGATGTATTCCGCTTACGCCCTGTTATTTACTTTCGTAGGCATTGCGGGATTGTACATTTTCCTCTGGGCTGATTTTATCGCCGTTGTCCAGATCATGATCTATGTCGGCGGGATCCTGGTTCTGATTATTTTTGGGATTATGCTGACTAATAAAATTTCCTCCGTGAACATCAGCCACACCAGTGTTCAAAAGGAAATCGGTGGATTAGTTGTCCTGGGTGTTTTGGTAATAATGGGGGTAATGATTATCCAGACCCCATGGTTACAACAACCGAATTCTGAACCGTCACAGACGGTAGCCACCATTGGTATGTTGCTAATGATGGATTATTTATTGCCCTTCGAGGTGGCCTGTTTACTATTGCTGGGAGCGTTGATTGGAGCGACGACCTTATCGAGGAAAAAAAGCTGATGAATGACCTTAATACCTACCTGCTGATCAGTGCTCTGCTGTTTTCACTGGGGCTTTTCGGTGTAATCACCCGCCGGAATGCCATTGCTGTTCTGATGGGAGTGGAGTTGATCTTGAATTCGGCGAATCTGAATTTTCTGGCGTTTGCCCGGTTTGGTGGGTTGGTATTAGCGGGCCATATTTTTACTTTATTTGTTATTGTAATGGCTGCTGCCGAAGCTGCAGTAGCCCTGGCCATCATTATTAATATATACAACAATTTCCGTACGATTAATGTGGATGAGGTAAATAATCTGAAACAATGATTACTACCAACATACTCCTGGATTACAGCCTGATAATACTTTTTTTACCAGCCCTCGCCTTTCTAGTATTAATCTTCTTCGGAAAGCGCCTACCACGGCAGGGTGACTGGGTCGCTATTGGTGGAATTCTGATAACTTTAATCCTGTCTTTTGCACTTTTCATGATAATGTTGCTTAACAGAGATCCGAATTTCCGTCTAGAAGCCTCCTTTGTCTGGCTGGATCTGGGATCGTTCAAAATTGAAATGGGATTTCTGATCGATAATATTACTATTATCATGTTACTGGTAGTGGCGCTGATTTCCAGTATGTCCCATATTTTCTCTCTGGAGTATATGAAAGGG
>JBHHUS010000093.1:0-3539 GCA_046861615.1 Fidelibacterota bacterium | reverse complement strand
TTCACCACGATGAATAAATAATCTCTGGTAAAAGAAGTAACTTTGGCACTGGTGATTTGCTCCGTAAGGTGAAGAAATAAAGCGGATGAAATAATGGACGCGAGAATTCCCCAAGACCACATTGGGGCGGTGTACGACCGAATTGCGCCAATTTATGATATATGGGGAAAATTAACAGAATCACGCGCCCGAAACAGAGCAATTGAATTAGCTGAAATTAAAGCTGGTCAAAGCATTTTAGAAGTGGCCGTGGGCACAGGCTTAGCATTATATGAAATTGTGAAAAGAAACCCGAAGGGCATAAATATCGGTATTGATTTATCAGAGAAAATGTTGGCAAGGGCCAGGCGACGAATAAATAAGCTTTCCGGCGTGAATTATTCATTGCTTGTCGGAACTGCTTTTGATTTGAACATTGAAAGTGAATCAATTGACATCCTGATGAATAATTATATGTTCGACCTGATTCCATTTGAAGATATGGACCGGATTCTGACGGAAATGAAACGGGTTCTTAAAACGAATGGCCGGCTTATTGTAGTCAATATGACGGAAGGCCGGAGTTTTGGAAGCAGACTGTATGATTTTATTTACAATCTGTCTCCTAAAACCATGGGCGGCTGCAGGGGTGTGAAATTAATGGAGAAATTGCAACAACATGGTTTCAGGGTCAAAACAAGCGAATATTTCCAGCAAATGTTATTTCCTTCTGAAGTAATACTTGCTTATAAATGAATTACCCGAAAATCTGTATGAGGAGCTTCCCTGTGCCGCTTTGTCCCGCACTAAGAGGATCTATAAACATTCCGCCGTTGATATATTTTCCAAATATAACCTGACAAATGCAGTCTTAAGCACCAATTTGCAGTTTCCGTAAAAAAGCAGTATTATTCTAGCATAATTGGTAGCGTACCAAACCACCCATCAGGGTGATTTTCACCGATAGTAGTACGAAAATCAGTCACAAGAGGTAAAACAATGAATACAAAAAGATTTGTCGGAGCCAGTTTAGCCGTGTTTGTTACTAATCAAGTAACCGATCTGATCATTCATGGCGGTATTTTAAGTTCGACCTATGATTCGCTCAAGAACATATGGCGTGCAGAGATGGAATCCACAATGTGGATCATGTATGTCACTTCTTTCGTCTTCGCCTTCCTGTTCATCTACATTTTTTCAAAGGGGTATGAAGGAAAGGGAATTTCAGAAGGAATCAAATATGGTATCATAATCGGTTTACTGATGAATGTGGTGGGCATGTTCAATCAATATGCCGTTTACCCGATCCCGTTCATTTTAACAATCCAGTGGTTCATTTATGGAATGATCCAGTATACGATCTATGGGATCCTGGCCGCATTGATCTACAGGCCCAACACTACAGCTTGATCGAAATAACTACTAAACGGTAGACAAATAAATCCCGGTTGATATTGCCACGACATTTTTTGTGAACAGAGTGTACCATATAGAAAACAGCGCCATTTCTTTGCGGAGAGGATATCGAGATTCTGAACCAAATCAAAATAAATGAAAGGGATAATTTTAATCATTGCAGTGTCGTTATTTTTCTCCGGTTGCGGTAACTCCCCTACCGGCAGTTCCCAGGATTCCTATCTGGTGTTTGGCTGGTTTTATGGCGAATGTATAGGGGAAGCCTGCGTTGAGGTTTTCAAAATTGAGAATGAAAAAGTGTATGAAGATACGCTGGACAACTATCCCACCGGGAATAACCTGCCCCTCCGGACCGGTTACCGGCTGTTATCAGGCAAGGCCTATGAAAAAGTCAAGCAGCTCCCCGCGCTTATTCCCGATAAGTTATTTTTAGAAAACGCAGTAGTTATTGGTCAGCCGGATGCTGGTGACTGGGGCGGCTTTTATGTGGAAACCAATCAATCGGGTACTACTCGATATTGGTTAATCGATAAGAAACAGAGTAACCTCCCTGAATATTTACACGCGCTTGCAGATTCACTGGACCAGGCGATCAATGCATTACAATAATTCAATCACAACCCTTATAAACCAAATATGATTTCCTTAAAACCAAATCAGGTAGTTACGGTCATGGTTTTATTTTTAATCACGACCCTGTTTTCCTGTAACAATAATCCAGATACAGATGATCTTGATCCCGAACCCTTCCGGGAACTGGCCCGGAATGCAGACTGTGCGGATATTGTAAACCGTTTATTTCTGATCGATGGGAAAATGGTTTTCTGGAATAAGGAAGGCAACTGTGCCGATGCTGCATACACCCGGACGCTCTTTGGAAAAACTACGGATGAGGTATTATGCTATATCAGGGATTCCATCGCCGGTATCCAAACGGCTTGTCAAGCTTCCAGTCAGGAAATGTTTAATACGATCATATCAAATTTGAATCAGGCAGAGCTGGGGTTGGGTAAAAATCATCAGGTGGAAGAAATACCTTTTTTAGAAAAATAAACCGGACCCGACCGGCGGTCCTCCGGGTAGTGGAATGATTTTAAAGGTTGCACTATTATTCGAGATTAAATTAACAGCCAGCTCCTGAAAACTAATCAGAGCGCAGAAATGGTGAACTTGCAGCAGGAATTGAAATTATGAATATGCTCAAAGAAAAATATGCTTTAGTCACGGGGGCCTCCAGTGGAATCGGCAGTGATTTCGCCCGGATTCTGGCTAAGGCTGGTTGTCATTTAATTCTCGTTGCCCGCAGACTGGAACGGCTGCAGGAACTAAAACAAAACCTTCAGGAACGGAATGATATTCAGGTCGAAATCATTTCCCTGGATCTGAATAACCCGGAAGCTCCCCAATCGCTCTTTCAGGAATTAGAACAAAAAAATATTAGTGTAGATATTCTGATCAATAATGCCGGGATTGGATTATATGGAAATTTTATTGATATTCCCTGGGAACAGGAAAAAGACCTCCTCTCCCTGGACATTCTCAATCTGGTACATTTGACAAAATTGTTTGCAACAGCAATGGCAGCACGGAATTCCGGCTATATTCTCAATGTGGCTTCGATTGGAGCCTTCCAACCGGCACCCCGGTATGCTTCCTATTCAGCCGCAAAGAGTTTTGTGCTTAATTTTACCGAAGCATTGAATTATGAACTTCGCCATACCAACGTAAAAGTGACTGCGTTGGCTCCCGGCGTGACCCGGACTGAATTCTTTCAGACAGCTGGACAGAAAAAACTGACCCTTTATCAAAAACTAACGATGATGGAAAGTGATCAGGTGGCAGAGATCGGGATTAATGCCATGCTCGCAGGAAAGCCCAGCGTTATTGCGGGATCGTTGAATGCGTTGTCCATCTTTTTTTACCGTTTCCTGCCGCGCCGCTGGACAACCAGATTGGCAGCCTGGGCCATGAAGGGTGGAGATTAAGTTGAATACCCCCACCTTCCAGACGATAACTAATTATTTACAGACGCTGGCAGATCCACAGCGCGCTGAACATTCACAACGCTTTTTTAAAACAGGACCCGGTGAATATGGTTTTGGCGACAAGTTCCTGGGCATCCGGGTACCAGTGGTAAGGCAGGC
>JBHHUS010000010.1:0-41743 GCA_046861615.1 Fidelibacterota bacterium | reverse complement strand
GTCCACCAACTCACAGGAAGTACTATAGCTCAAGATGGACTGCCCCGGCGCTGTGACGCTGAACACCAGGTAGGCCAGGGTACCAGTCCCTGAGACTGAAGTCTCTGTTCCCAGGTAAGAGGTGTAGATATCCACTGTTCCCCCGTCATTCTCATAAAAGAAAATCGGATCCTCACCGGAAGCAAAGAACGTCCCCAGACTCACAGAGGTAAGACTCAGTTTATTCTTATCATAGCTCACCTCAATGTGGGAACCGGCTACATTGCTTACTTCCAGGGCATAAACCTCAATACTCACACTGGAACCCACGGTTGTGGTAACTGCATTCGGGGCAAACACCAAAGCCGGGGGATTAATTCCCTGCTCCTGGTTGGTTTCCAGGTCCAGGGGATTGTCATAGGTCTCTTCCGGGATATCACAGGAAAGGAATAAAAAGCTTAGAATAATAAACACAGTTGTCATTCTGACGGGGAAGAATCGTTTGGAACGCATTACAGTTGTCAGTTGTACAAAGAGATTCTTCGCCGCCTGCCTGGGGGTATGGTAAGGAAAACTGCTGTGTTTCATTTCACCGGGCAGGCAGGACTCAGAATGACAGGATCTTATTAACATTTGTTCAGTACTAATAGGGTTTCTTCACCCTTTCGGGGATCAGAATGACAGGTTTGGTTTTATTATTGTATTTAAAAGGCAAAGGATACCTTTACCTGGGGTTGTTTCAAGGTCTGGTCATAAGCTAATTCCATGGCAGGGGTGTTAAGCGAGCTTACTTGTTTAGGCCCGGTTAAAAGCGCATGAACCATGTTGGTCACCCAGATACCTCCCACAGCATAGAGTAAGGTCGTGAGCTGATCATTGGCCGCGATCATATCCTGGTGGGTAGTGGTGGCTTTGGTTCTTAAATCAGCAATCTGTTGGGGGTCTGTGGCGTTGTGGTAGTCGGTCATAAGACTATTATAGTCATCATAGGCCGTCTGATAATTGCTGTACTCTAAGTAAGCCAACGTCCCCGCCGCCACTTCAGTTGTCAGCCAGAGCCAGCCCCAGAGCCGGCGGTTGGAATAAAACTGACCCATCCCCGGAATAAAAGTGGAACGCACCAAGGCCCCAAAGCGGGTCTTACCTTTGGGTGTCATTGCAGCGGTCGGCGGTCCGCCCCGGCGTTTCTTGTACAAAGACTTGGGCGGTTGCAAATCCATGATCTCCCAGGCTAACAGTTCAATCTCGGTGATTAACCCATCCACCGCCCCGGTGTAGGTCTTAGTTTTGGTCCTGACCGCCGCCCCGGAAGCCACATCAAACATTTTAGCATCTATGGTGTAGGTATCACCCACTTTACCAATGGCGCCATTGATCATATACTTTACCCCTAACAACGCCCCGATCTCCGCCGCACATTCATCACTGGTGCAGTCCCCCGTTTTCATACCCTGCTCGGTCAAGATCTCATTCATGGCCCGGCGTTGAACCAGGGTGGCAGCCTGGGTATTACTGATCTCGGAAGAAAAACGGTCGGTCAGCGTCTGGGCTTCCAAAAGACTGATCCCCCGGGCTTCAAAGTCCAATACTGCTACTGTGGGTTTTTCTTTACTCTCACCTCCCTGCCGTTTCAGCAGCAGGCGCTGGGGCGCTTTTAAACCAACAATCTCCCAGGCTAAGATCTCCATCTCGATCAATAGCCCGTCAATAGCCCCATCATAGGAAATACTCTTGGTTCGTTCCATGGCCCCTGTAGTCACCGAAAACATCTTGGCATCCACCGTATAAGACTTCCCTAACTTACCGATGGCGCCGCTGATCATGTATTCCGCCCCTAACAGTTGCCCCACTTCAGCGGCACACTCCGCAGTGGTGCAGCCGGACTGCTGGAGACCCTGCTCCGCTAATATCTTCTCCAGCATCTTACGTTCAATCAGTTGCACGGCATCGGTAGTGGCAATCTCTGAACGCAGGCGCTCGGTTAAGGTCTCCGCTTCATAAGAAGGGATTCCCCGGGCTTCAAAATCAAGGACGGCGACGGTGGGTACGTGCGTAGCTTGACCAAGTAAAATAGATCCCCCGATCAGTATATTAATTATACGGGGCTTTAAAATCCTCTGTGCCCTCCTTTTTTAACTTCAGAAAAACAACTAGATTTTAAACCAGTGCTGGTTCTAATGAGTTTAGTAAAAAATTGGCGTGAAATCAATAAATTCCCTCAGACAAGTGACAGGGATCACAATGAACAGTTGAAGGATTTTTCATTCATGAAAATTGGGAACCTATTAATCGACATACCGGTTTTCTTAGCCCCCATGGCGGGGGTCACTGATTACCCCTTCCGGGTCCTTTGCCGGGAGCAGGGCGCCGGGGTCGTCTATTCTGAATTTGTCTCCGCCCACGGAATTATCCGGGAAAATGCCAAAACCTGGGAAATGATCAAATTCACTCCTGAGGAGCGGCCCATAGGAATTCAGATTTTTGGGGATTCACCGGCGGTCATGGCCCGGGCAGCCCAAATGGTGGCGGAAAAGTTCCAGCCGGATATACTGGATATTAATTATGGTTGCCCGGTGCCCAAGATTACTAAACGGGGTGCCGGCTCGGCGGCCCTCCGGGACCTGATCCTGATGGAGGAAATTACTACCGCAGTGGTGGAGGCGGTACCCGAATTGCCGGTGACAGTTAAAATGCGAGCCGGGTGGAGCCAATCCATGCTGGTCATTCCCGAAGCGGGTCCCCTGCTGGAAAAGTGCGGCATTCAGGCCATTACCCTCCATCCCAGGACTACCACCGACGGGTACCATAATCAGGCTGACTGGAACTTGATCAGAATTCTTAAAGAAACAGTTACCATCCCGGTCATCGGTAATGGAGACATCCGGAATGTAGAGGACCTGCAGAGAATGTTTGCTACCACCGGTTGCGACGCTGTCATGGTGGGCCGGGCAGCTCTGGGAAATCCCTGGTTCTTCCGGGCAGCGGGGGCGATCTTAAAAGACGAACCGAAGCCACCAGAGCCTACAATACAAGCGCGGGTGGACATGTGCCGAAGGCATTTTCATTTGATGTTGGAGTGGCACGGGGAGCGGGTTGGTACTAATCTGATGCGGAAACATTTTGGCTGGTATATTAAGGAATTTCCCGGCGCCGCTACCCTTCGGCAACAACTGACGACCGCTGCTAATCATGAAGAAATGTTCCGACTGTTGGACCAGATCCACTGACAAAATCCTGACCCTCCTGAAACCAGTCACCAGCCGGGTGTGCAACTCCTTGATACCCATGACCTCCTTCCGGTAAATTCCCAGGCTTAATTTGAATTCAATAATCCATTTATCTATTAATGAGGTAGGCCATGCCGAATGCCAGTGTTGTTGTTCCAAAACCAGTCAATGAAACGGTTCGTTCCTATGCCCCGGGAACGGCGGAAAGGAAATTGCTGAAGGAACGCCTGGAGGAGCTGAAATCACAGCCGCTTGAAATACCGCTCATCATTGGGGGGAAGGAAGTGAAAACGGAAAACCGTAGTGAAATCCGGGCGCCCCACAACCACAGGCACTTACTGGGACATTTTCACCAGGCCGGGGAAGCGGAAATTCAACAGGCTATTGAAACCGCTGATGAGGCCTGGCAAACCTGGTCCAAAACACCCTGGGAAACCAGATCAGCAGTATTTCTTAAAATGGCAACCCTGCTGAAAGGACCATTCCGCCAGACTCTGAACGCTGCCACCATGCTATGCCAGAGTAAAAATGCCTACCAGGCAGAGATTGACTCGGCCTGTGAATTGATTGATTTTTTCAATTTCAACGCCTGGTACGCCCAGGACTTATACGCTATGCAGCCTACCTATTCCCCGGCAGGAGTATGGAATCAGGTGGAACACCGGCCTTTGGAAGGATTTATTTTCGCGGTTACTCCATTCAACTTCACTTCCATCGCCGGTAATCTGCCCACGGCGCCGGCCCTCATGGGGAATGTGGTTCTATGGAAACCGGCTTCCACAGCGGTATTCAGCGCCTATTTCCTGATGCAATTATTCAAAGCGGCCGGTTTGCCCGATGGCGTGATTAATTTTATTCCCGGTGCCGGTTCCAAGGTGGGACCAATGGTCATGGAAAATGAAAACCTGGCGGGCGTTCATTTCACAGGCTCTACCACCGTGTTTCAAAATATGTGGAAGACCATTGGTAATAATATTCAGAACTACAAAACCTACCCCCGGATTGTCGGTGAAACCGGCGGAAAAGATTTCTGCATTGCCCATGAATCCGCCGATCTGGAGGGCTTGGCCACTGCCATCGTACGGGGAGCTTTTGAATATCAGGGACAGAAATGTTCCGCCCTCTCCCGGGCTTACATTCCCGATACCATCTGGCCGAATTTGAAACAGAGGCTGATTCAGGAAGTGAAATCAATCCAAATTGGACCGGTGGAGGATTTTTCCAATTTCATGAATGCAGTAATCGACCGGGCGGCATATAATTCCATTATGTCTTATGTCCAGTATGTCAGGGAGTCCCAAGAGGCTGAAATCATTACCGGCGGTACCGGCGATGATTCCAACGGTTATTTCATTGAACCGACAATTATTTTAACCACCAATCCCTATTTTAAAACCATGGAGGAGGAAATCTTTGGGCCGGTAGTGACAATTTACATTTACGATCCAAAAGAGTGGATTGAAACTTTAAAGCTGGTAGATGCAACTTCTCCCTACGCCCTGACTGGTTGTGTTTTTGCCCAAGACCGCCAGGCAATTCAGGAAGCCTCCCTGGCTTTAACCCATTCCGCCGGTAATTTTTACATCAACGATAAACCCACTGGTGCCGTGGTAGGCCAGCAACCCTTCGGCGGCAGTCGGGCTTCGGGAACCAATGACAAAGCCGGTTCCCTGTTCAATCTGGTACGGTGGGTCTCGCAACGGACAATCAAGGAAACCTTTGATCCACCTAAAGATTACCGCTATCCCTTCATGAAGGATAAATAAGCGATTTCGAAACTCAATTAATTAATTTAAACCTGGAAGAAACTTAAAGCAGAAGGAAAAATTCATGAGCAGAATTAAAACCATTATCATGGGCGCGGCGGGGCGCGATTTTCATAATTTTAACGTTGTTTACCGCAATAATCCCGCTTATGAAGTCGTGGCTTTCACCGCTACGCAAATCCCCAACATTGAAGGCCGAATCTACCCCGCGGAGTTGGCGGGGAATCTTTACCCCGACGGTATCCCCATTTTCGATGAGGGTGAACTGGAAACATTAATCCAAAAAAACGACATCGAGGAAGTAGTATTTTCCTATTCAGACATTTCCCACGAAAAAGTCATGCACCACGCCTCCCGGGTACTGGCTGCCGGGGTTCATTTCAAGTTATTAGGAGGCGCTAAAACAATGTTAAGTTCCTCCAAACCGGTAGTAGCCGTCTGTGCTATTCGTACCGGCTGTGGTAAGAGTCAGACCACCAGGCGAGTGGCAGAAATCCTGAAAGCCGCCGGTAAACAGGTGGCGGCTATTCGACACCCCATGCCCTATGGTGATCTAGCGGCCCAGGCCGTCCAGCGGTTCGCATCCATCGAAGATCTGAAAAAACACGACTGCACAATTGAAGAAATGGAGGAATATGAGCCCCATATCAATGCGGGTACGATCGTTTATGCCGGTGTGGATTACGAGGCCATTCTGCGGGAGGCGGAAAAAGAAGCTGATGTGATCCTCTGGGACGGCGGGAATAATGATATGCCATTTTACAAACCCGATATTTTTATTACAGTGGTGGACCCGCACCGTCCGGGGCACGAAACCACCTATTACCCTGGTGAGACCAACCTGCTGTTAGCAGATGCAGTTATCATTAACAAAATTGACACGGCCGATGGCGAAGCAGTGGATGAAGTCCGCTGGAATGTCCGGGAAGCTAATCCCGGAGCCACCATCATAGAAGCAGCCAGTCCGATCGCGGTTGAAGATCCCTCTATTATTGAAGGTAAAAAAGTGTTGGCTGTGGAAGACGGGCCGACCCTGACCCACGGTGAAATGCAGTACGGTGCCGCCGTAGTGGCAGCGGAGAAATATGGCGCCGCCGACCTGGTGGACCCCCGCCCTTATACAATTGCATCCATTACCGAGACCTTCGAAAAATACCCGGACATCGGTTTACTTTTACCGGCCATGGGGTACGGTGAACAGCAGATGAAAGATCTGGAGGCCACCATTGCCAAAACGGAATGCGATGCTGTTATCATTGGTACGCCCATCGACCTGCGGCGGGTCATTCAGATCAGGCAACCATCAGTTCGGGTTACCTACGATTTACAGGAAATCGGCCGCCCGACGCTGAACGACATATTAAAGCCCCTGCTCTCCTAGTGAAAAACGGCTCCGTTATTATCGCCCTGGGAGGTAACGCCCTTTCCCGCCGGGATGAAGCAGGCACGATTTATCAGCAGTTTGCCCAGACCCGTCACAGTCTAGAGGCCATAATGCATTTCATCCGACAGGATTATAACATTTGTCTAATCCATGGGAATGGCCCCCAGGTGGGCGATGAGTTGCACCGGATGGAGTTGACCCATACTCAGATTTCACCCCTGCCGCTGGGAGTCTGCGTTGCCGGGACCCAGGGTACCATCGGTTATATGATTCAACAATCCCTTCAAAATGCGCTCTACGATGCAGAAATTGACCGGGAAGTAGTGACATTAATTACCCAGGTGGTAGTGGACCGGGATGATCCCTCCATTCAAAATCCGACCAAATTTATAGGTCAGAGCTACTCCAAAGAAAAAGCGCAAAATCTGGCGAAAAAATTCGGTTGGACCATTGGGGAACAAAATCCCGGTGAATGGCGCCAGGTAGTTCCCAGTCCCCTGCCCCAGTTTGTCATGCACGGGAAATCTATTAAAACACTGGTGGACCATGGAATTATTGTCCTGGCCGCCGGTGGTGGTGGAATCCCCGCTTTTTTGGATGAGCAGGGTCATTTGGAAGGATTAGATGCCGTAATCGATAAGGACCTGGCTGCAGCACTTCTGGGGCGGGTGATCAAAGCCCGGGAATTGTGGATCATCACCGATGTAGATTATGTTTACCGGGATTTCGGTACGGACCGGGAAACTCCCATCAAAGAAATTGGTACCGAAGAATTAAAACAATTAGATCGGGAAGGTCAATTCCAGGAGGGCAGTATGCGCCCCAAAATTCAGGCGGCGCTTTACTTTCTAAAATACCATGGTGAAAAAGTGGTTATTACCTCCATCCCCCGGGTACTACAGGCACTGCAGGGTGAATCAGGAACCATAATCAGGAAAACAAAATGAAGATTCATGAATATCAGGGAAAAACACTGTTGAAACAGTACGGTGTTCCCATTCAGGATGGCTATGTGATCGAATCGATTGATGCAGCTGAAACGACAATAAAAAAGGTCCAGCAGGACTTCAATACCCAAGCGGTGATTATTAAAGCCCAGATCCACGCCGGTGGACGAGGTAAAGGGGGCGGCGTTAAATATTCTGCTACCACTGAAGAAGCGCTTAAAAATGCCCGCTCAATCCTGGGGATGAATCTGGTAACCCACCAGACCGGTCCCCGGGGGCAAAAAGTCCGAAAAGTTTACATTACCAAAGCGCTGGAGATTCAAAAGGAATTCTATGCGGCCATTACCCTGGACCGTTCCCTGGGAATGGATGTTTTCATGGTTTCAACCGAAGGTGGAGTAGAGATTGAAAAGGTTGCGGCGGAAACACCGGAAAAAATAATTAAAGTCTGGATCGACCCACTGGTGGGAATGCACGGTTTTCAGGCCCGGAAACTGGCCTTTGGACTGGGATTGGAGGGCAATGCTTTCAAGACCGCCGTAAAGGTTTTCCGGGACATGTACGCCTGTTATACCGGTACCGACGCCTCCCTGGTGGAAATCAATCCCCTGGTGCTGACGGAAGACAATGCAGTTGTGGCCTTGGACGCCAAATTCAATTTTGACGACAATGCCCTGTTTCGCCATCCGGAGATTCAAGCCCTGCGGGACCTATTCGAAGAAAATCCCACTGAAGTGGAAGCGGGGAAATACAATTTGAACTATATTAAGCTGGACGGAAATGTGGGCTGTATGGTAAATGGAGCCGGACTGGCGATGGCCACAATGGACATCATTAAACTGGCTGGTGGTGATCCGGCAAATTTTCTCGATGTAGGTGGAGCCGCCAGTGCCGAAACAGTCAAAAACGGGTTTAAGATTATCTTGTCTGATAAAAATGTAAAAGCAGTGCTGATCAATATATTCGGCGGAATTGTGCGCTGTGACCGAGTGGCTAACGGTGTTATCATGGCGGTAAAGGAATTGGGCCTGACCGTGCCGGTGGTGGTACGCCTGGAGGGGACTAATGCCAAAGAAGCCAAACAGATTCTGGCTGATTCCAACCTGTCAATCATCCCGGCGGATAATATGAAAGATGCCGCAGAAAAAGTTGTCCAGAGTACGGTCAGTCATTAAGGAGTAAACAGGCATGTCAATTTTGGTGAATAAAGATACAAAAATTATTGTTCAGGGCATTACCGGGTCCGAGGGTTCCTTCCACGCGGGGCAGATGCTGGAATACGGAACCAACATCGTTGCCGGAGTTACACCTGGTAAAGGTGGTCAAATGGCCCTGGAAGGTCGGGTACCGGTTTTTAATTCCGTGGAGACAGCCAAGGTTGCTACCGGGGCCAATGCCGCGATCATTTTTGTTCCGCCGGCCTTTGCCGCCGAAGCAATTATTGAAGCCGCCTACGCCCAAATGGAAGTGGTAGTTTGCATTACAGAAGGAATTCCCGTCCACGACATGGTCAAAGTCAAACGGATTATTGATCAAAACGGAACCCGCTTGATCGGTCCCAATTGTCCCGGTATCATTACAGTGGACGAATGTAAACTCGGTATCATGCCTGGTTTTATCTGTCGAAAAGGACAAATCGGGGTCATTTCCAAATCAGGGACCCTGACCTATGAAGCCATCGGACAATTAGTAGAAGCCGGTTTCGGACAGACGACCGCCATCGGGATTGGCGGTGATCCAATTATCGGTATTACCATGAAGGAAGTGTTACAACTGTTTGAAGCTGATGACGAAACTAAAGGAGTTGTCATTATTGGGGAAATTGGCGGACAGATGGAGATTGAAGCAGCCCACTGGGCTCAGGAAAATATGCGTAAACCGATTGTTGGTTTTATCGCCGGTCAAACGGCTCCTCCGGGACGACGAATGGGACATGCTGGCGCTATCGTTTCCGGCGGGGATGACACTGCTGCTGCTAAAATGCGGATTCTGAAAGCAGCAGGTATCACTGTCTGCGAGTCAGTGGCTGAGATCGGCGCCAAAGTAAAAATGGTCATGAATAGCTGAACCGAAAAATATTGGTCATTTCAACCGTATTAATTAAAAGGATTTAAAACAACATGGGAAACCGTACATTAGCGATTATTAAACCGGATGCCATTCAAAACGGTTATTTGGGAAAAATAATTAACCGGATAGTTGAGGCTGATTTCAGCATCATCGGCGCCAGACTGGTGAAAATGACTAAACAACGGGCTGAGGATTTTTACGCCGTTCACCGGGGAAAACCATTTTTTGAGGAACTGACAACTTTTATGTCCTCGGGGGAATGCATGGTCCTGGCACTGGAAAAGGAATCAGCCGTGGAGGCCTGGCGACAGGTCATCGGAGCAACCAATCCGGCCGAGGCAGAAGCAGGAACCATTCGAAAGGATTTTGCCACCAACCTTTCCAGGAACGCTGTTCACGGGGCAGATAACGACGAAAATGCCACTCGGGAAATCAGATTCTTTTTCGACGAAGACGAATTAATAAACAGGGCATAACAGTTGCTTTTTTCATCTCCAACTATCAAATTCAACGATGGTGAAATACCCTGGGCAATGCAAATAATCACAAGAAAAACCTGGATCATCTCTGGAATACTGCTCCTTTTCGCTGCTTGCGTCAGCAGTGGAGAGCAAGGGGTTGTGGGGGAAAAGACCTCGATTCAGGCCGAAATACCAGAGGATGGGAATGATCTTGAATTTTCCTGGAATTTCACCAGTATTCCGGAGGAAAGCCAACTTTCACAGTCTGATTTAAGCATTTCCGACGATGGAACGACAGCAGCTTTCACTCCCGATGTGGAAGGGAATTACACCGTGGAAGTCTCCGTTCTGCAGTACAACGATGAAATCAGCACCCAATCCTTCGATTTTATAATCAAAGCAGCAGAAACAACGGTCGAAATTGATACACCGGAGACTGAGGAATCGGACACAATCGATGAATTAGTCGCCACTGAAGTTAATCAGGAGAAAACAACCACTAAATGGTATGAGGAGCAAGAAGCCCAAAAAGCATTGAAGGTTCTGCCTTCCCTGCCGATGGCCGCAATTGTACCCCCGGAGCAACCGGATACAACCGCCGTCTTAATACCGGAACCAACCAAACCAGTCCCGGTTAAAGTCAAACCAAAAGTGAAGAAACCAATTCCCGGTTCCTCCATTCCCTATGACCAGTCCAGGTACACGATTCAGGTAGCTTCCAAGCGCAACCTCGAACTGGCAAAAACAGTGGCTGCTAATTTGATCAAAGCCGGGTATGATGCTTACATCCAAAAAGCTTATTTTAAAGAGACCAACGAAGTCTGGTACCGCATACGGGTTGGTAGTTACGAAAAAAAGGAAACCGCCCTGGCGGTTGCCAAATCCCTGTCGCACTTAAATCGTGAAACTGCCTGGGTGGACTTCGTTCGTTATGAGGATTAATTAACCAAGCAAATTAAATTATTCAGGAGTAAACAATGGAACCGATGAAATTACACTTTGATATCAGAGATATTTTCCGTGCCCCGCGACTGGCATTGAGCGGGAAGAAAATCTGGGTTTTCCTGGTGGCAAATGTGATCGGTTATCTGGTCTATTTTGTCCTTAATTACATCGCCTTTGCCCTTGCGGGAGTATCCCTGGCGGAAACCTGGAGCAACCGGGGTCTTTATCCCTGCCTCTTTGGCGCCGTTGCTCCCTGGTATGCCTGGGTCCTGTTTTGGGCTGGCTTTTTATTCTGGGTGTTTTCCATCCTGTTAGCCTGTACCGCTGTTGCCCGGATTACCTACAAACAGTTAAAGGGAGATGAATTCTTTTCCGCCGGCGATGCTTGGAAATTCCTGAAAAAACACTGGCATCCGGTCATATTCACTTCCATTTCCATCGTTCTGATTCTGGTATTCTTTGTTGTTATGGCAGCCATCTTCGCTCTGTTCGGGAAAATCCCCTATGTAGGTGAATTCCTGTTCGTATTACCCTATCTACTGTACTTCTTCGGATCCATATTCACCCTTTACAGCGGCATTGTCCTGATTACATCGGTTATTTATACGCCCGCCATCGTCGCCACCATCGAAGAGGATACTATGGGGGCGGTATTTAACAGCTACTCCGTTACCTGGAGTCAACCCTGGAGGATCGTTCTGTACCACCTTGTTCTCCTACCGATCTTCGCCCTGGCAGTAGGTGTGTATAAATTTTTCTGGCTGGCAGGAATCTGGCTGATCAACGTCGTTTTCGGCCATTCCGCCTTGATGGGAGAAAAACTGGGGAATATTGTGGGGACGGCCAGTAGAACCGTATGGCCGGAACAATTAAACAACCTGTATCAATCTTACTGCACAACCGGGGATGGTTGTTGGAGTACAGTAACAACGTACTGTAAAATAGATTATTACAATTGTCTGGTACCTGCTACCTCTGGTACACTCTCAGGAACCGAATCGGTGACAGCGTTCATACTGGGAATCTTTCTATTTCTTCTGCTTCTGTCAGTTTTATCCTATGGACTGTCAATCCTTTCGGTCGGTGAAACCATAATGTTCACTATTTTCCGGAAAAAAACGGATGATGATAATGTCCTGGAACGAAAAGACGAGGATGAACTGGAAGCTGAGAATGAATCTGATGAAGATTTAGAAATTGATACCGATGAAGAAACCGACGAGCAAGATACGGTAGAATCGGAAGATGAGGATGCAAAAAAGGATTCTGAAGAATCAGATTCAGACGCTGATAATTCCTGATTAATTAACATTCAATTACCGACAGTAGCTACTGCCGGTTATGACTTGTGTGGTGCAGAATTCAGCGGTAGCTTCCCGGGCTAAAATGAAGCTGTTTAGAACGGATTTGAACCGTGGTATTGTCCACCAGTTCTTTGAAATCCCGGCCGATTCTTTGGACTTGGATGATCTGGAACTCATGGACAATAAGCTTTTTTGTACTCTGACCGTCGATAAGGGTACAAATCAATACCGTTTAACCGGTTCGTTGAAGGCTACCGTTATTGAGACTTGCGACCGTTGTCTGGATAAATATCAGGAAATCCATCAACCTGATTTTGATATCCTGCTGACTGCAAAACAGGAACTGGTTAACGAGTCCAATCTGGATGTAATCTGGTTTCCAGAGACGGAAGATTTCATCGATTTGGGTCCCTCCTTCATGGAAATTCTGTTGTTGGAGGAACCAATAAAAAGATTATGTAAAGAAGAGTGCCGGGGATTATGTCCTTATTGCGGGACAAACCTGAATGACAGTCCCTGTCCCTGCAAAGTTGAACCGGTGGAACAACGCTGGGAAACACTCAAATCTTTATAAACTGAAAATTTTATGGAGCTTAAATGCCATTACCAAAAGGAAGACAATCAAAAGCACGCAGTCGCAAACGCCGAACCCATTACAAGGCCGCAATCGTTACGGTGACTGACTGCCCGCAATGTAACCAGCCGAAAATGCCCCACCGAGCCTGCCCCAACTGCGGCTATTATCGGGGCCGACCAGTTATTTCCGCCCCGGAGTAAATTCACCCAGCCATGAAAATTGTTCTGGACGCCATGGGTGGGGATCTTGCACCCGAGGCACCGGTGCAGGGTGCCCTGGAGGTGTTGAAAGAATTCGACTCAAATCTGAAGATTATTCTCGTCGGAGATGAAGCTAAAATCACACCACTGGTGGGTAATTCAATACCCGATGGAATTCAAATCTATCCCACTACCGAAATAGTGACTATGGATGATCGTAGTTCAAAAGTATTGAAGACCAAACCTGACTCTTCTCTGGTAAGGGGAATCGAACTGGTTAAAGATGGAACCGGAGATGCATTCATCAGCGCCGGACATACGGGAGCGATTATGGCCACCACCGTATTCCTGCTGGGAAGAATCAACCATGTTAAGCGTCCGGCCCTGGGAGCTTACATACCTTCGCAACAGGGTGGCAAAATCCTTTGTGATGTAGGCGCCAACCCCAATGCAAAACCAAGGCACCTGCTTCAGTTTGCAATCATGGCAGGCTTGTATCTGGAGCATATAGAGGGAATCAAAAACCCGAAAATCGGGTTGGTCAATATCGGCGTTGAACCAAACAAGGGAACCGATTTATATATTGAAGCACACCAACTATTATCGAAGGAATTACCCAATTTTATCGGCAATATTGAAGGTCGGAATATTTTCAGTTCAGAAGCCAATGTAATTGTCTGCGACGGGTTTGTAGGAAATACTTTATTAAAATTTGCCGAAGGATGGATTTCAACTTTCGGATCTCTGATTAAAGAAAAAATTAATGAAAAACTGGCTTATCGCCTGGGGGCGGTACTGCTGAAACCGGCTCTGGACAATATTCGTTATCAGTATGATTATGAAGAACAGGGAGGCACACCACTTCTGGGAGTCAACGGCATTTCGATTGTCGCCCATGGCAGTTCAGGACCCAAAGCATTTAAAAATTCGATTTTCCTGGCGCAAAAATGCGTGCATAAAAAATTAATCTCTGATATCAGCAACGGAATCGGTGAGCATTTGGGAGGCATCAGTTGAGGGCCGTTATTACGGCCACCGGTCGTTATCTGCCCAAACGGGTTTTAACCAATTTTGATCTGGAAAAGATGGTTGATACCTCCGATGAATGGATCAGGATGCGTACCGGAATAGAAGAACGTCATCTGGTGGCAGAAGGCGAAGCAACCTCTGATATGTGTGCGGCTGTTTCCCGACAACTGATGGAAAGAGCCGGTAAAACTCCTGACGAAATTGATCTGATCATCATTGCTACGGTCACACCGGATATGCCCTTCCCGGCTACGGCCGCCATCGTCCAGGATAAAATCGGAGCTGCCAATGCCTGGGCCTTCGACTTATCCGGCGCTTGCTCCGGGTTTCTGTATGCTCTGGAAACCGGAACCAAACTTGTGGAATCGGGAAAATATAAAAACGTCATTGTCCTTGGTGCCGATACCATGAGTTCGATTATCGATTATACAGACCGTAATACCTGCGTACTGTTTGGTGACGGTGCCGGCGGAGTCCTACTGGAACCAAGCGATAAAGATACCGGAGTTCTGGATGCCATCCTACATACTGACGGAAAAGGAAGGGCTTTTCTACATATGCCGGCCGGGGGAAGCTTGTTACCGGCCTCCCGGGCCACAGTGGAAAATCGGCTCCATTATGTCGTCCAGGATGGTAAAAAGGTGTTCAAATTCGCCGTGAAAAAAATGGCTGATATAAGTGCTGAAATCCTGAAAAAAAACGGGTTCACTGGAGAAGATATAAAATTATACATTCCTCACCAGGCCAATAAGCGGATTATTGATGCTGCCCGGGAACGTTGTAACCTGTCAGAAGATAAAGTTTTGATCAACATTCAGAAATACGGCAATACGACCGCTGGAACTATTCCAATCGGTATCGACGAAGCGGTGGAAGAAGGCCGACTGACTGAAGGTGATTTACTACTGTTGGCCGCCTTCGGTGGTGGATTCACCTGGGGGAGTATATTAATTCGTTGGGATGCCTTGAAATGAAACATGCTTTCCTCTGTCCCGGACAGGGTTCCCAGAAAGTAGGAATGGGGTACGACCTTTCCCTGAATTCAGACCTGGGTAAGGCTTACTTCGAACAGGCGAATGAAATCATGGATCTTAATATCCAAAAAATAATTTTTTCCGGGCCGGATGAATTGCTGCGTGAGACCCAATTCACACAGCCGGCCATTTACATTGTTTCCGTTATTCTTGGTGAATTGTTGATTGCCAGGGGAATTAAACCAGATTGTACCGCAGGACATAGTCTAGGAGAATATTCCGCTCTGGCCCTGGCTGGGGCATTCAACTTTGAAACGGGATTAAAATTAGTAAAGATTCGGGCCCGGGGAATGCAACAGGCCGGTGAAATGCACCGGGGAACTATGGCTGCTGTTATCGGCTTGGCGAATGACCGGGTAGCAGAAATATGTGCTCAGATAGAGGAAGGAATCGTGGTGGCAGCGAACTACAATGCTCCGGGACAAGTCGTTATTTCCGGTGAAATTCCGGCCGTACAGGCTGCCGTCAACCTTGCCAGACAAGCAGGTGCCCGAAAAGCAATACTATTAAATGTCAGTGGTGCTTTCCACTCCCCGTTAATGACCCCGGCTCGTGAAATACTTGCAGAGATGCTGAAATCCATCGAAATTCACGATAGTCAAGTTCCTGTTTATGTTAATATATCTGCAAAACCAGTTCAACAGGCAGAAATGCTGAAAACAGCATTGATTGATCAGCTGGAAAGTCCAGTTCTGTGGCATAAAACAATTACCAATATTATTAATGATGGTTTTCGGCAAGGAGTTGAAGTGGGACCGGGTCGTGTTTTACAGGGTTTAGCCCGGCGTATCGATAAAAATTTTATCATGACCGGCGTTGAAACCCTGGAACAAGTGGAGCGTTTTGAACATGATTAATCTGGAAGGAAAAATTGCAGTAGTAACCGGCGCTTCCAAAGGTATCGGTAGAGCAATTGCCGAAGCATTCGCCCGGGCCGGAGCCCATTCCGCCTGTATCAGCCGCACGCGGGAGGATTTGGAACAGGTGGTCAATTCGATAAAAAACAATGGCGGATCGGCTTCCGTTCATCCCTGCGATGTCAGTAATTTTAACGGGCTGGAAACAGTCATTCGTGCAGTGATTAGCGAACACGGAAGTGTTGATATCCTGGTAAATAATGCCGGCGTGGTTAAAGACAATCTGATCATGCGTATGTCTTCGGAAGACTGGGAAATAGTCCTTAAAATTAATTTGCAGGGTGCCTTTAATGGAATAAAAGCAGTGACTCGCCAAATGATGAGGCAGCGATTTGGGCGGATTATCAATATATCCTCCATCGTTGGCTTAATCGGTAATCCCGGACAAGCGAATTACGCCGCCTCGAAAGCTGGACTCATCGGCCTGACCAAAGCAACCGCCAGGGAATTAGCATCCCGAGGAATCACCGCCAATTGTATTGCACCAGGGTATATCGAGACGGATATGACCGACCTTCTAAATGAACAACAAAAAAATAATTTAATTACACAAATTCCATTGGGACGCATCGGACGTCCGGAAGATATCGCTTCCGCGGCGTTGTTCCTGGCTTCTGAAGAAGCCGGTTATATCACCGGACAAACGTTCACCGTCGATGGCGGCATGACAATGGTTTAATTACAAATGAACGAATCAAGGAGAAAACTATGTCAACATACGACAAAGTAAAGGATGTTATAATCGATAAACTGGGAGTTGAGGAAGAAAAGATCAATCTGGAAGCCTCTTTCGTGGACGATCTAGGAGCCGATTCCCTGGACACGGTGGAACTGATTATGCAGTTAGAAGAGGAATTCGGCATTGAAATCCCGGACGAAGATGCTGAGAAAATAACCACTGTACAAGCAGCAGTTGATTACATCGACAAGCATATCTAAAAGCAGATAGATGGCAAAAAACCGTGTTGTAATCACCGGCGTTGGGGTCTTAGCACCAAACGGAAATTCCGTTCCCGAGTACCGCGCCAGTTTATTAGCCGGACGGAGTGGTATTGATCTGATCACCAGTTTCGATACCAGTGCACTGCAGGTTAAAATTGCCGGAGAGTTAAGAAATTTCGATCCTGAGGCACATTTTGAACGCAAGGAATTACGAAAATTAGACCCGTTCTCAGTCTATGCCTTAGTGGCGACGAAAGAGGCCCTCGATTATTCCGGTCTTTTAGACGCACCTTCGCTCAACAAGGAACGGATCGGTGTCATCATCGGCAGTGGTGTGGGTGGAATTCATACTCTTGAGGAACAACATACTACTTTCAGGATAAAGGGTCCCCGACGGGTGTCACCATTTTTCGTACCAAAAATGATCGCCAACATCGGTGCCGCGCAAATTGCCATTCATTGGGGATTCGAAGGACCCAATTTCACCGTCGTTTCCGCCTGTGCTTCCGGGACAGATGCCATTGGCAATGCCCTCCGACTGATTAGAACCGGTGCAGCTGACGCTTTTATAACCGGCGGCTCAGAAGCTTCAGTAACCGGCCTCACGATTGCCGGATTCGGAAATATGAAAGCACTTTCGACCCGGAACGATAACCCACAGGGAGCCAGCCGACCCTTTGACGCAAACCGGGATGGATTTGTACTGGGAGAAGGCGCCGGGATTTTAATCCTTGAATCGGTACAACACGCAATGGATCGGGGCGCTGAAATCCTGGCAGAAGTCGCCGGATATGGTGCCACCGATGACGCTTTTCACATTACACAACCCATGACCGGTGGTCGCGGTGCTATCCGTGCTATGGAACTGGCTCTGAAAGATGCTCAATTGAATCCTTCAGAAGTGGATTATATTAATGCCCATGGTACCTCTACGGTTGCCAACGATAAAACCGAATCAGACGCAATTCAAAAAGTGTTTGGCGACCATGCCAACCAATTGAAAATCAGTTCAACCAAATCAATGATTGGACACTCCCTGGGCGCCAGCGGAGCCCTGGAAGCGGCAGCCTGCCTGATTTCCATCCAGGAAAATAAAATCCATCCAACAATTAATTATACCACCGCTGATCCGGATTGTCCTCTGGATTATGTGCCCAATACGGCCCAGGAGTATCCCGTCACAGTGGCCATGTCAAACTCCTTTGGTTTTGGCGGTCACAATGGTGTTTTAATTTTAAAAAAATGGATTGAATGATTTCATGGGCTGGTTCTCCAAAATAAGACCACTTTTCCGTCCCTACCAGCCCTCCAGTAAAATTGAAGAAATAATCGGTTACCATTTTTCCGACCCACGCCTACTGAAGCAGGCTTTTACCCATCGCTCCATCACTTCAAAAACACGTTCGAATTATGAACGGCTGGAATTTCTCGGGGATGCGGTTATCGATATTGTCATCAGCCGGGAGCTCATGCGTGAATTTCCGGAGGGAGATGAAGGAATTCTGACAAAAAAACGATCTGCGCTGGTACAAAAATCTTTTCTGGCAACCATGGGACGGTTATTAAACCTGCTGGATCATTTAACTATTGAATCAACTGTTGACCTAAAACAGGAAAAAATTGCCACTAATCAACAGGCCAATCTATTTGAGGCTTTAATCGGAGCAATCTACCTAGATGGAGGCCTGACACCAGCAAAAAAAATAATTCTCAATACCGTCTGGAAACACCGTTATCAGGCCTGGAAATCAGTGAATTACAAAGGTCAGCTAATTGAATTATGCCACTCCCTGCAATTGGAAAACCCCAAATTTCTGGTTTCCTCCGTTTCTGGTCCGGATCACCAGAAAATGTTTGAAGTACGGGTAAAAATCGGGGACCGAAACTTCCCCACTGGTATGGGTTCAAATAAAAAAACAGCCGAACAACAGGCGGCTCAAAATGCAATCGATTTACTTAGAAATTAGAAGTTATTCCAGGGCTTTTATTTTATCCCGAATACGGGCAGCGATCTCATATTCTTCCTTTTCAATTGCTTTCTGAAGCTGTCGTTCCAACAATTCAATCCGCGGTTTTTTACGCCCGGATTTGGATTCAACCTCTTCCAGTTCAACGATTGAAGCCTCTGTCATGACATCCTCAGCCACCAGGATTGGTACGTGCAAGCGTAAAGCCACTGCCAGGGCGTCACTGGGGCGGGAATCAATATCCCGGCGCCCAAAACGATCGGCCTGCAAATTCATTACGGAATAAAAAACACCATCGTCCAGACGAGTAATTTTTACCGCCGAAAGGTTGGTATCTACCTCTTTAATCATATTTACGATCAGATCGTGCGTCAATGGTCGGGGAGTTTCAATATATTCCAACGCCATAGCGATGGCTTGAGCTTCAAAAGCGCCCACTAACACTGGTAGTTTTCTATTACCACCAATTTCCTTTAAGATAACGGCGTAACTCCGATTGGGATGATAATAAGTTATCTTGTGTACTTTTACTGGAATCATCTTATTCAATCCTGATTATAAGTTAGGACTTGGTTCAACCGTCGTCAACAGTTTTTAGTTTATGATTGGGCTAAAATCTGCTTCAAGTGACTAATTTTTTCAACCGGTGTGGGGTCGGTTTGGTGAAAATTTGCGCACCAGTAACTGAGCCAATCCCCAAAATGAATCAATTGTAGCCAGCGTTCCATTTCCGAAACCCCTTGAGATGAAATAATTGCCTGTCCGGCGCATAGGTTATTAATAATATTCTTAGTGGTTTTTCGACGGATATTAATCCGTGGATGTTCTCCTTCGTCACAGAGCCAGAGGACAAATATTTTCTTCAGAATTTCAGGATTGTTTTCCCAACCGACAATTTCGTTGTGATTCATCTCCGGCAGTTCGTTATGAAAGGCCAGCATTTTCGCATTTTCGCTCAGTTGTCCTTTCCAGCGGAGGGCAATCACAGCCCCCGCATTGGTTTCACCATAAATCAAAGGTAAACAGGAATGAATTTTCTGTGCCAGCACCCGGGTAGGGTTTTCATCTGTCCGTAAAGTGTAATTTTCCCGGAGATTCCGTAGTAAATTGATGGATGAAATCAAATCCGGTTCAAATTCAACTTTAATCAATCCCAATTTTTTCAGAATGAATAACATCGGCACCAGGGAAAATCCCAGGGCTGCCCGGGGTTGAAGACCTTCCGGAATCTTCACCCAATCTAAATTTGCCGATTGAAACTGTTGGGATAAAGTTCCTCCAGTTGACAGACCTATAATGTGGGCATTTCGTTTCTGCGCCGATCCAAAGGCAGAAAGCGTTTCTTCTGTATTCCCGGAATAGGAGGAGCAGATGACCAGGCTGTTTTCATTAACAAATTCCGGTAATTTATAGTGGCGCGATACAATCATTGGCACTGTCCGCATCTTTCTGGTAAGCAGTTTTACAATGTCACCACCGATGGCAGAGCCTCCCATCCCGGCCACAACAATATTTTGAATCTTACTATAGGGTCGTATTTCACACTGATGGCCAATTTCCCGGGCTGCCTCCAGATGTTCCGGGAAATCGTAAATGGCCTGAAACATGTTCTCAGAATCGAATGAATTTCTTTGCATGTTAAAATGTCCTGTTTAAAATCATTTCTGTAAATTGCTCGATCACCGGTCGGCTCTTCTCCGGATATACTTCAACTAATGTTTTAGCCTTATGAATATAGGATTCAACAATTTTCCCGGCCTCCGCGTAAATTCCTTCCGACTGAAAATAATCTTTAAACTCGGCCCGTTTTTGTTCTGGAACCTGGTGGCGTGTGGATTGGAAAAACCGATTCCATTTTTCGCTCGATCTGGCTCGGGCCAATACTGGTAAAATAGTCTGCTTTTCAGCAGAAAGATCGCTTCCAAGACTCTTCCCCATCCCGGCTGTAGTTCCGAAAATTTCCAAAAGATCATCCTGGATTTGAAAAGCAGTGCCTAAAGCATTTCCGTATTCAAACAAGGACTGGCAATCTAATTCACTACTACCCCCCAACCGACCCCCCACCTCGGCACAATAACCCAGTAAAGTACCGGTCTTGCGACCAACCATATCCAGGTATTGATTCAGCTCAATATTCCGATTCCCCTCGAATTGTTTATCCAGCGCCTGGCCTTCGCATATCGTCAAAGTGACTTGATTTAATCGTTCATGAATTTTCGGATCCAATTCTGATAATAATATCTGAGCCTGTACAAATACAGCATCTCCCGCCAGGATTGCCGTTGAAACATCCCATTGTGAATGAACCGCTCTCTGGCCATGACGGACATCATCATTGTCCATAATATCGTCATGAATTAAGGTGAAATTGTGGACCAGCTCAACAGCGATAGCGGTATTAATGGCTATCTCAAAGTCAACGTTAAAGGCTTTACTGGATAGACATACTAAAATCGGCCGCAAACGTTTGCCTTTCCCCCTCACGGCATAGCGTATCGGATCATAAAGATAGGCCGGCTCCGAAGGTAATTGTAGACCTTCTAACCTGGAATCAATTTCCCTTTTTAAGGAACGGAAATATTCAGAAAACGAGTTAATGTCCGGTTTCAAGGTCCAAAGTTCCGATTTCCTGGAGTTTGCCTAAAACCAGCGTCTTAAGCGCCTCCATGCGTTCCGGGGAGTTCGCTTCAAAGCGACAAACAATAACCGGTTGCGTATTGGAAGGGCGAACCAGACCCCAGCCGTTCCCGAATTTTATCCGGACACCGTCCACAGTAATACAATCATAATTAGCCTTAAAATAAGTAGCTGCTTCTCTGGCAATCCTGAATTTTTCTTCATCAGATTCCGCTGCCAAGCGCATTTCCGGGGTGGAATAGTATTTTGGAATAATCCCTTTAAGCTGAGACAAAGATTGATCCGTTCTTGAAAGGGTCTGGGCGATACGGGCAGCAACATAGATTGCGTCATCAAAACCGAAATAATCATCAGCAAAAAAGATATGGCCACTCATCTCCCCGCCCAACTTACAACCCAGCTCCGACATTCGTTGTTTAATTAAAGAATGGCCTGTTTTCCACATCACCGGTTTACCGCCATACTTAATAATCATTTCCTCCAGGGCCTGAGAACATTTGACGTCAAACAGAATTTCATCACCCGGAGTAACAACCTCCGGTAAAAATAATGCCAAGAGTTCATCGGCCCAAACAATTTCACCCGTTTCGTCCACTAAACCGATCCGGTCCGCATCCCCGTCAAAGGCAATACCAAGGTCGAAATCTCCGGATTTAATCGTTTTTATTAGATCCGCCAAGTTTTCAGTGACTGTGGGGTCAGGGTGATGATTTGGAAAAGTACCGTCCACATCGCAGTACAATTCTGTCAATTCAACCCCCAGTTCCTTAAAAATCCGGGGTGCAATAATCGCACCGGCAGCATTTCCGCAGTCCATTACAACTTTAAGTGGTCGCTCAATTGTAATTTTATTAACAATCATCTCCCGATATTTATCCAAAATATTGAAGGAAACATCACTACCGTTCCCTGATTCGAAATCGTTTTTTTCAATCAGCTCCCGGATATCCTGGATTGATTTCCCATAAACCGCTTTTTTATCCAACGATAATTTGAATCCGTTGAATTCAGGGGGATTATGGCTACCGGTGATTTGAACCGCACCGGCTACATCGAGGTGAAACATACTATAATAGTTAGCCGGAGTTGGAATAATTCCGATTTTGATGACATCCACACCAGTGGAAAGAACACCCTGTTTAAAATGATCTAATAAATTGGGAGTCGTCAACCGAACATCCCCGCTTAAAGCAATTTCCTGACCACCGGATCGTTTCACAAAAGTACCGAAACCCTTCCCCAGTAATTCCACAACTTCCGGTGGGAAATCTTCGGTTACCTTGCCGCGAATGTCATATTCTCTGAAGATGTATTTATTAATCATCCTGAGTTACTACTTTCCTACTTAATATTTTTAAAATACATTAAAACTATACCCTGGAAATTACAGCTAAGATTTTTTGAGGACTATCTTTATGAAGAATCATGGCAGTGGTTATTAAGCTTTTGTAAGAAATGAACTTTTCCAAACTCCAAGGGAACGATTAATCAATTACACTTCTTAAGAAACCGTCTGCTTGTTCCAATAATTTTTCTGCTGTTTTCAGGTCGCAATTTTTCTTGATCATAACTATGGCTGTTTTCACTGACTTATTAGCCGAAAACAGTTTATCCCTGGCTGTATCGTACCCAAGACCCGTTAACTGGGAGATGATCCGTGTCCCCCGGTCCACCAGTTTATTGTTCACAGCCATCAAATCAACCATCAGATTTCCGTACACTTTTCCCAGACGCACCATTGTCGCAGTAGAAATCATATTCAACACCAGCTTAGTGGCCGTTCCGGATTTCATGCGGGTGGAACCAGTAACAATCTCAGGGCCAACGTCCACACGAATGACCACATCGGTGCAGGCGGAAAAGTAGGGTTTCGGATTACAAATCAAATAAATTGATTTGGCACCGATTGACTGCGCGTAATCAAGTCCCGCCCGTACATAGGCGGCGGCACCGCTGGTGCTGATACCAATAACCACGTCTCCGGCCTCCAAACCAAAGGAACGGAGGTCCCGTTCCCCATTTTCCGGGATATCCTCAGCTCCTTCAATCGATCGTTGTAAGGCCTCATCCCCCCCGGCAATGATTCCTTTGAACCACTCTGATGGTGCCGAAAAGGTGGGCGGTATTTCTGAAGCATCCAGAACACCCAGGCGTCCGGAAGTTCCAGCCCCCAGATAAACAATTCGATGACCGGTATGAAGAGCACCAGTGGTTAATTCTATCGTCTGGGCGATCTCCGGAATAGCTTCCCTGACTTTATGGGGGATTGATTGATCCTCCCGATTAATAATCTCCAGAATCTCAGGAATTGATTTCGAATCAATATCCAATGAACTGGTATTTTGCTGCTCAGTATTTAAATCTTTTCGTTCAATCCTGGACATAAATAAAATTACAATGCTTCGATTAAAATTCTATTCCAAATAAGGCCGTTTTTTCCGCTGATTATGTTATTGTAATCCATTTACTTAAATATTAACTGGATTGTACCGAAATTAGAGCCTTAAATACCAGCCAAAACTGTAATGAAAAAACTCGATATATATCTCATTCGTCAATTCCTGCTCATTTTAACCATGACGTTGCTGGGTTTTATCTGCATTATAGTTGTGGTTGATTTAATTGAAAACCTGGACCGATTCATTGACAGCAAAGTTCCGATTCATATTGTTTTGGTTTATTACACGTATTCCTTACCCTGGTTTTTAAATATCGGTTTACCAATGTCTATGTTGATTTCAACGGTATTCAGCGTTGGACTCATGGCTAAACGAAATGAACTCACGGTTATGAAGTCTTCAGGTGTCAGTCTTTACCGGATTGCCTTTCCCTTAATTATTATGGGAGTCATCGTTAGTTATCTGTCGTTTGAACTGGATAATACGCTGGTAACTACGGGGAATGAAAAGCGCTATGAAATCGAGCGGGAATATATGAAACGCCGGGCACGGAAGCATATTCGCAATGTATTAAGGAATGTATTTTTACAGAAACAGGAAAAGACGCATATTTCCCTGGGTACTTACCAGATGAATCAAAAATCAGGACGGACAGTTACTGTCCTGACCCTGGAGGAAGGGATTATCCGTCGCCGACTGGATGCTAAAAAAATAGAATGGATCGATTCGCTCTCCACTTGGGCTGTCTCCAATTTTTCTATCCGCAATTTCAAGGAAAATGGTGCCGTTGCCAATGTTATTCTTTCCTCCCGCGATTCCTTGATCAAACTTGGATTTACACCGGAGGATATCGCTCAACGAACCAAATTACCCGATGAAATGAACTACCAGGAATTGACCCGACGAATTCAGCAATTAAAAGAAAATGGAATTGACACTACCAAATGGGAAGTGGATCAACATTTTAAAATTGCCTTCGCATTCACAAACCTGATTATTGTCATGTTTGGCTTGCCTCTGGTAGTTTTAAAAGACAAGGGAGGGCTTTCCTTTGGCGCCGGTATGGGTATTTTTGTGATTTTCGTCTATTATGCTTTTTTAAAGTTCGGGCTTTCCCTTGGGTACAAAGGAGTCCTGGATCCTCTAGCCGCGGCTTGGATGGGCAATATTGTCTTTTCTCTGGGAGGGATTACTCTACTTATTACTGCCCGGAAATAAAATTAAGGATTTTTACTTTTTTCTTCCGGAACCGGTGCCGGTCCTTCCGACGGTGAAACTGGTTCTTCCTTCCTGCTTTTAAAACTGGTAACAGTAAACGCCAGTGAAAGGTTGAACCCTTTCATCGTATGAATCCAGACGCCGTTACGGAAAGAGAATCCCAGGTCAAAAATCATGGGACCTTTATGGATGCCGAAGCCCATTCCTAACTCGGTATTATCCGAACCTCCCCACCCGAATCCGATTCTGAGAGGAGTGCCGGGGAAGCGCTGAAGTTCAGCGCCGATAGACCAACGCCATCCGGCGCGGGCAAACAGGCGGTTTTCAAATCCGGTGGTCAAATCAGAACTGATTAATAAATCGCTCTTGCGGTAAGAGATTCCAAACCGGAGGATGGCGGGATAATTGATTGTAAAGGCCCGTGGTTTTCCATTCTTGTCAAGATTATAGACAACTTTGGAATGACTGGAAAGCAGTGAGCTTGAGGAAAGATTATCAGCTCGAAGGGAATCAATTGTATAGGTATATTTAACTGCAACACTGTCGGAAAGGATCGTTCCGCCCCAAGTGAGGTGAAAGAGGTCATCTTTATTCCCATATTCTCCATCGGAACCGGATAATAAATCCTTAATCATGGAGGGTTTATTCCAGCTGATATTGCCCAGGGCATTGATCAGGGAAAAGCCAACTCGCCAGCCATTGTTCTCCCGGCTGGAAAATCCAATATCCATTCCAATCCCCGATCCACCAATTCCCTGGCGTAAAAAATAGGTTCCAGATCCGTAAAGGGCATCCTTGGTTGTAATCAGATCAGCGGAACTCGAATCAGGGTCCACCCCCAGATAAAAAAGTCCCTGAAGGTATTTTAGCGTAACCCCCCAGGCGAAATTGTTAAAGGGCACCGCAAATGAAAAACCGAATTCATTCACACCCATCAATTCATACCCTAATGTCATATCAATGTTGGGATTGGTGGCATTGCCTTCCAGCATGAGGCGAACCACACCTGCGGGAAAACTATAATTACTCATGATTACCGTATTAGAGGTTAAAGCCATATTCCCCGAAGCAAAATTCAACCCGGGTAAAGCAAAATGGCCATCAGAACGAAAGGTCAGACCTCCACTGCGATCCAATCGATTTATAATCTGGTCCTTCTCCGATTGACTCAGGGTATCACCGCTGAGTGTATTTAAGGCCGCCAGGGAGAGATAATTACTAATTATTCCCAAATCAATTCCGACAAATTGCAACATAAACGGTTTATCCACCTGGTAAGCCAACAAAGCCGGATTGTAGCCGACTGCAAAAATTCCGTCGGCGATAGTAGTATATGCGCCGGCCAAAGCCACGGCTCGGGGATCCCGTTTAACCTGGCCAATGACAGTACCAAAAATAAATAAACTAATCCAGAAACAGCGACGGTAATACGGTTTCATCGCACCAACCTGTTTACAGATAAAAGATCAATACTTGGATTTAAGCGGGAACTGGAGGAAGAAATTGTAAAATACCAGCCACTCATATCGGCGGTGAGACTGTTACTGTCCTTAACCCGAATCCGTATACTGTCACGCAAACTACTGGACATAGAATTAATTCCCTGCGTCGATTTAGGTGTCCAATTAAATGAATCTACATTAGTTTCATTGGAAACAATCGTTGTCCAATCACCATCCTTTTTTACGCTCGGATCTGTACCGGCTGAATAGGCAATATCAACTTTACCGACAGTCCCGAAGGTTCTCCATTTCAGGGTTACTGATTCATTTTTATTGATCGTCTCACCACCATTGGGGTAAATAACAATAATTTCATCCGGGGGAGATTTAATCATGCCGGTACTGCTCAGTTTCATCGTCAGGGTTGAATTGATATCGATATAATCAGAAACGGATAAAAACACCGGGCTACCGTCGGATCCGTTCAAATGAAAACGGGGAGCAGTATAATGATCGCCTCTGTCAGTGATTAATCTCAAACGCTGGGGACTTACAATACTACTGTAACTGGCGAATCCGGGATCTTTGACCATACCGGGACGGTGTCCGGTACCAGAGGATGAATAAAAACTGGTTGGATCCGGAAGCGTAATTTTGATCAACGTATCCACGTAGGAAATCACCGTATCTAACGGACCGCCGGAATATTTTACCAGGTAGGCCAGACCATTAATACAATCAGCATAATCATCCATGACATCGAAAATAAATACCGTTGTTAAATCGGGGTTCAGGCTGTCGCAATTAGTAATGATATAGAGACTATCCGTAGCGGACCAGCCGTTTTGAACCACCATGGAATCCCGGTACATTGATAAGGCTGCCTGGGTAGTGTCCAGGGGGAAGAAAGTGCGGTTGGACATCAGAATCGCCAGCTCGCCGCCGGAGGGAATCTTATTTTCAACCTCGGTTGTCATATTTGCGGACTGCAAAGTGGAACGAATCCGGTTTCGCATTTTGTAGTCCATCTCAGCAATAGGCGTATTAGTGGCGGAGATAAAAGTCATGGGCTCCATGATCACTTCAAAGGGTGCTATCATGCGGTAACTGCCGCCGATTGAAACACCGGACTCCAGCGTTCCGCGACCATCAATCCTGGCCTTGGAAAGCACTCTGATGGAAGCCGGGTTAAAGGACATTAAATCCACGATTGTAGATTCTCCACTACTAGGAGAAACGGTGGCGCTGTCAGTGTAAAAAATCGAAGCAGGCGCTTTGTATTTCAAAGTTGTTGTGCCGTCCCTGCTCAGGCGTATAATTGTTTTGGCCGTATCCCCGGAGGTAGTAGGCGATGCCAGGGTGGCTCGGGCAGCCACCAGAATGGAATCCCCTGCTTGATTCTGCGCAACTAAATCAAAATCGAGATAGACCGGCAACCGGATCCCATTCAGCATCTCAATTTCCATTTTAACATCTGAAAAAGACATTCCTGAAAATCCGTAGGGCATGCCGGCAATATTAAATTCAGTTGGTGGAAAATTCTGGACAATATTAGCATCTAAGGACTGAAACGAAAGTTTTTCTACCTGAATCCGGACGGATAAGGCGCCAAAATCAGAGCCATCTAAAGGTAATTTTGTTGTTTGGGCAGCGATCGTTCCCTGAATCCCGATGGACATCTTCGACAGGGCGCTGTCAGAACCGGCAGGATTAGCGAAGGTATAACCGTCAACATCGAATGTTTTAGAAATGGCTGCTTTTCCCTTTTGCAGGGTAGTGTCGATTTTTACAGAATCACTTCCGGCAGGCGGTTTGAAATTCTGGAAGGATAAACTAAAACCCACATCCATGGGATAACTGCTGCGCAGATTGGAAATAGTGATTTCATTGGTCCCAAATCCGGTGCCGGTATTCAATTGACCCTGGTAGATTTCAATATCAGATGGAAAAGCCACCGAGGGCAAATCCACGGGAATAGTGTAATCAGTAATTTTAGCGACGGCTGTATCTACTCCTGCAATTCGTAATCTTATGGCAATATTCACCTGGACCGAATCACTGGAATTAATAGTCACAGAACCGCTGGTACTGGCCACACCAAAACCAATATCCATGCGGATGGCATTCCCCAAACTATCTCCGCTGAGGGAAGTGGTTTGAGGTCCAAAAGCCTGGTCTTTAGCCACGGTTGATTGGCTGTGGTCCGCCAGGGTTCGCGGAGGACTGGTCACGTCGGTGAGTAATGAAAATTGAACATTGGTTATATCTGTGGGAACTCCGTTATTAGTCAAAGTTGAAGTAAAATCACTGGTTTCGTTACCGGTATCATCCTGGATAATCAACGCTTCAATGGAGGTGACAAAGTCTGGAAGCTGACTGGCAGATATCTGCGGTAAATCGATAGTAATCTGGATCGTCGTATCAAAAGCACTGGCAATCGAATTCCAATCCGATTGGGAAACAGTTTGATCCTGGGAGGGGGGAATAGAAAAAGCAGTTCCGGATGAATTGTTTAATTGGCCACCGGGAACGATGGGGACAGACATATTGATAGTTGTATCCAGGCTAAAAGACAGGCTCGGGGAGGTAATTGGATCCTGGTTAAAATTCAGATCCTGGTTTAACTCAACCGTTAAGATGTCCGTATTGAGGGCGGTGTCAGGCAACGAACCTTCAAATACGATCTGCATACCTAAAGAATCATCGGTTGAAAAAATCTGCTTATTATCAATCAGACCTTTCAGCGAGTATTTTTTCTGAACCAGGGGAAATTCCAGGTCAAAAAACCAAGTGGGAAGGTCAAAATTTGCCGGATTCTGAAAATCGCATGCGATCAATAGGATAACCAGCATTACAGAAAAAACGGAATAAAACCGCTTTTTAAAGGTTCTTTTATGTGACCTCGGATTATTCATAGATGCTCTCAGAGTAGCATTTATTGGACGATAACGGTCGGAAATTGACTCAAAAATCAGACCATTTCCACAAAAAAAACTCCGTACAGATTTGTACAGAGCTTTTTCCAAACACAGCGTTTAGTTGGGGAATCAATACCGATAATGTTCTGGTTTGTAAGGTCCTTCCTTAGAAACACCGATATATTCAGCCTGTTCTTCGGTTAATTCTGTTAAAGTTACACCTAAATGGTCCAGGTGCAATCGGGCAACTTCTTCATCTAATTTTTTAGGAAGTCGGTAAACGCCCAGCGATGGATGTTCACGAACCAGCGCAATTTGAGCCAGGACCTGGTTGGTAAAGGAGTTGGACATAACAAAGCTCGGATGACCAGTGGCACATCCCAGATTCACCAGCCGTCCTTCCGCCAGAATGAATATTTCATGCCCGTCGTTAAATCGGTAACGGTCGACCTGCGGCTTAATTGATACCCTGGAAACAGATCGATCAGTATTCAGGGCATTGACTTGAATTTCATTGTCAAAATGCCCGATATTGCAGACGATGGCCTGGTTTTTCATTGCGTTCATGTGTTCAAGCGTAATTACATCTTTGTTCCCCGTGGCAGTTACAAAAATGTTGGCTTCCGGTAGTGCCTGTTCCACGGTTACAACTTCAAAACCTTCCATGGCAGCCTGAAGGGCACAGATTGGATCAATTTCAGTCACTAACACCCGGGCGCCATATCCGCGCATGGACTGAGCACAGCCGCGGCCCACATCCCCGTAACCACAAATACAAACTGTTTTTCCTGCAATCATCACATCCATGGCCCGTTTAATACCATCAGCCAGGGATTCACGGCAACCGTAAATGTTGTCGAATTTTGATTTAGTGACCGAGTCATTAACATTAAAAGCCGGAAACAGAAGTGTTTTACTTTTTTCCATCCGCAATAAACGGTTGACACCGGTAGTAGTTTCTTCGGATACACCAATTACCTTTTCAGCAACTTTATGCCAATGCAACGGATCCTTTTCCAGAACCTCACGCAATAGTGTTTCAACAACCTGTTCTTCTTCGATTTCGGAATCAATTAGAGGTACTGATCCATTCCTGGCATAATATTCTTCTAAATCATATCCTTTATGAACTAAAAGTGTGGCGTCACCACCATCGTCTACAATCAGATCGGGACCGGAACCATCCGGAAAGGTCAATGCCTGGAGCGTGCACCACCAGTATTCTTTTAATGATTCCCCTTTCCAGGCAAATACCGGGATTCCAGTAGCAGCAATGGCAGCGGCAGCATGATCCTGGGTAGAAAAAATATTACAGCTGGCCCAGCGCACATCCGCGCCAAGTTCAACCAGCGTTTCAATTAATATGGCCGTTTCAACAGTCATATGAAGCGACCCGGTTAATTTTTTCCCCTTCAGAGGTTTTTCAACACCGTATTTTCTTCGTGTTGACATAAGACCCGGCATTTCCTGCTCTGAAATTTCAATGGCCTTTCGGCCGGCTTCTGCCAGACCAATATCTTTCACTTTATAGGGTAAACTGTCTACAATGGTTGGAATGGTTTCCACTAATTCCATAAATCAGGTCCTTTCTGCAATCATGGTTTTTAATTGATCCACAGAGTCGGTTCTTTCCCAGGTGAAATTATCACCTAAACGACCAAAATGACCGTAACTAGCGGTAGCTTTATACCGGGGGCGTTTAAGGTCCAGATATTGAATAATTTCCGCCGGTTTTAAAGGAAAGATTTCCCTGGCGACTTCCGTAAGCAGGTCATCCGAAATCCGGCCAGTTCCAAACGTTTTCACGTAAAAAGACGTGGGTTCTGCAACACCGATACTGTAGGAAAACTGGACTTCACAACGATCGGCTAATTTGGCGGCCACAATATTTTTTGCAATATACCGGGCCATATAGGCTGCCGAGCGATCAACTTTGGAAGGGTCTTTACCGGAAAAAGCTCCTCCGCCGTGGGGTGCATAACCACCATAAGTATCCACAATTATTTTTCTTCCGGTTAAACCCGTATCGGTGGCCGGGCCACCCTGTATAAATCGACCGGTACCGTTGACAATAAATGAATTTCCATAGGGCAGGCCTGCAGACTCCAGAACCGGTTTTATGACTTTTTGAATCACCTCGTTTTTTACAAATTCGTGTTCATGCTCTTCGGAACCGAATCTACTAAGCAAATTATCATGTTGTGTGGCAATAACCACTTTCTCAATACTTACCGGACGACCATCACTATAGTTGACCGATACCTGGGATTTTCCATCAGGGCGCAACCAGGCTAAAGTTCCATCTTTTCTTAATTCGGCCAACCGTTCGGTCAACCGATGGGCCAGATGAATCGGCAGCGGCATTAATTCGGGAGTTTCATTACAGGCAAACCCAAACATCAGCCCCTGATCTCCGGCTCCTTGTTCATGGTTTTCCTGTTCATCTACCCCCATGGCAATTTCGCTGCTTTGCTCGTGTAAAACAGAAATGACTTTCACTTCATCGGCATTCATACCGGAATTATTGTCCTGGTAACCAATATCCTTCAATGTTTCTTTTACAATTTTTTCCACTTCCACAAACCCGTTTGTCCGAACTTCTCCGGAGACGACCACCAGATCCTTGGTAACCAGCGTTTCACAGGCGACGTGAGATTCGGGATCCTGCGTCAGCAGGTCGTCAAGAATGGCATCTGAAATGGCATCACAGATTTTATCTGGATGGCCTTCGGTTACGGATTCGGATGTAAAAACAAAGCGACTCATTAATTTCCTCTATTATGAACTTAAAATGCCGTGGAAGTTAGGTCATTTACCCCTTCCCATACAACGCAGGTCTTAACAGGTTTGCTCCCCGTCACCTCCTACAATCCGGCCCTTGATTTTCAGGTTTTTCAACTCCGAACCTTCCAGTATAATTGAATCTTCAATTTCACAATTTTCAATGATGCATTGATTCATTATTGTCACATAAGGACCGACTCTGGAATGCTTAATATTGCAGTCATTACCGATGAAAACCGGTTCAACTAATTCACAATCCGGATGCTGTCCGTGATCTGGTTCAAGCAACGCACGGTTGGCAGACAAGAAAGTTTCCGGAACGCCGATATCATGCCATTGATTAATAATTTCGGCCTCAAACGGTTGATGGTCTTTCAACATGGTTTCCATGGCATCGGTGAGCTGGTATTCGCCGCGTGTCTGATGATTATTCTGAACCAGTGAAATGATTGCCCGTCTAAGTTTATTCTGGTTTGAAAAATAATAAAGACCGGAAATAGCCAGATTAGTAGGTGGATCGGGGACTTTTTCGTGAAATCGGATAATACTTTTCCCTTCCAGCTCAACAATTCCAAAACGACTGGGATCCGCCACCGTTCCCACGGCAATCCGGTTTATGTTACCACTGCAAAACTGCTGGAAATCCAAATTAAAAATAGTATCACCCAAATGGATCAGAACGGGGTCATTCCGGTTTTCCAGCCCCTGAAGGACCGCATGCCCCAAACCCAATTTCTCTTGTTGTTCAATAAAAGTGAAATTTTCCCGGCGTTGATTACAATGTTGAATAACCTGATCTCCCAGATGGCCGATAATAAGTACGATGTCCCGAATCCCACCGGTGGACAGGTGGTCAAGAATATGGTCTAACCCCGGCTTACCGGCAACCGGCAGCAGGGTTTTTTGAATGAAATCGGTATGTGGTTTCAAGCGGGTGCCGTAACCGGCAACCGGGATTATTACTTTCATATAATCGAGAAATAATTAATGACTTTTCCATTTATCAGTAATCTTGGTCACGCGCGAAATCATCTTTTCGACGGCTCCATCGATTGATTTAGTAACCTTGGGGGTTGTTTCCTTCACATTCAAGCGATGTTTAGGCATTGATATATTTATTTCAGTAGTAAAAGTATTATTCTCCCTGGAAAGAATTACATGACATTGAGTAATCCGGTCAAAATATTTTTGGATCCGGCTTACTTCTGTCAAAGTATAGTCCTTTAAATTATCGGGAGCATGAAAATGACGAGCCGTAAATTCAATTTTCATTCTGGTTCCTTATGTTTTAACTATTTACAATCGTTGGCCCGGCCTGTATTACGCTGGCCGAATCCACTTCGTATTGTCGAAAATTATCCTGGAATTTCTTAACCAGTTTCGCTGCCTTTACCCGGTACACTTCCAAATCCTTCCAGCTTTTTGCCGGGATTAGGAAATCACTGTCCAGTCCCTTCAGACTTCTGGGTATCTTAACTCCGAAAAACGGATCAGGTTCAAATTCCGAATTCATGATACTGCCATCTAAAATTGCATCAATAATTTTTCTGGTTACCGGTAATGGAATACGTTTGGCACCGGAATTGGCGCTGGCGCCGATCCAACCGGTATTCACCAGGAAGGCTGGTACATCGAATTGAGTCATTTTGTTCCGCAATAGTTCTGCATATTTCAACGGATGCAGGGTAAGAAAGGGTCCGCCAAAACAGGGGGAAAAAGTGGCCACCGGCTCCTTAATCCCCCGTTCCGTTCCGGCTACTTTAGCGGTGTAACCGCTGATAAAATGATACATGGCCTGCTCCGGAGTCAATTTCGCAACCGGTGGTAAAATACCATAAGCATCACAGGTAAGAAAAATAATTGTTTTCGGATGCCCGGCAACACTGGGTTTCCCCTGACCAAATACGGAATTTCTAATATAATTAAGGGGATAGGAAACTCGGGTATTTTCGGTTCTGGAACTGTCGTTGAAATCAATAATTCTGGTTCTTTCGTCATAAACCACATTTTCCAACAGGGATCCATGGCGGATGGCGTTAAAAATATCCGGTTCGTGTTCAGGGTTTAAATTTATGACTTTGGCATAGCAGCCGCCTTCAAAGTTAAATATACCCTCATCTGACCAGCCGTGTTCATCATCACCTATTAAGGGTCGGTTAGGATCGGTTGAAAGCGTGGTTTTACCAGTGCCACTTAGACCAAAGAAGAGCGCTGGATTTTCACCATTCCTGTCAACATTGGCAGAACAGTGCATGGAAAGAACCCCCTGCTGGGGAAGGATGTAATTCATGACTGAAAAAATGCCTTTTTTCATTTCCCCACCATATTCCGTTCCACCAATAATGGCTAATTTTTTACCCAAGTGGAAAATAATAAAAGTTTCCGAATGCATTCCTAATTCTTCATATTGGCGGTTGAACACTTCCGAAGCATTGATAATCGTAAAATCAGGAGTAAACTGTTTCAGTTCCTCAGGGGTGGGTTGAATGAACATATTATGAACAAAATGAGCCTGCCAGGCCTTTTTGGCAATCAAACGCACATTCAGGCGGTATTTCGGATCCGATCCACTGTACACATCGAACAGGTATGTATTGGAATCATCAGCCCGATTGTAATAGCGCACTACTTTTTTATAGAGCGAATTAAAAATTTCTTCATCGACTTTCTGATTTACGGAGCCCCACCAGATTTTATCGCGCGAGGAAGGCTCATCGACAAAATATTTATCCTTTGGAGAGCGACCTGTATAACGGCCCGTATCGACCATGACGGCACCGCGCATGCCCATTTTACCCTGCTTATGCAGAATAGTGTCTTCAATCAGACTTTCCACCGGCAGGTTCCTCAATATCCGACTTATATCGGTTAATCCAATTTTATCCAATCCCAGCACGAGATTATACGATTTCATAACGGCCTCTTATTTGGACCCATGGGGATGGGCCTGATGATACACTTTTTTCATCTTTTCTGGTTGAACATGGGTATAAACCTGAGTGGAAGAAAGGCTGCTGTGCCCCAGTAAATCCTTTACAGCACGAATATCGGCTCCACGGTCCATTAAATGGGTGGCAAAAGAATGCCTTAAAATATGCGGTCCCAACCGAATCCCCTCCATGATTGAACTAACGTAACCGCGGATTCTTCGCTGCACAGTACTTAGAGATAAGCGCTTTCCTTTTGAATTAACAAATAACGGTTGGGTGCCCCATGATGCATTAAATGATATTGAACGGCTCCTCAAGTAATTCTCCAATGAAAATTTCGCACGATTCCCGAACGGAATCAACCTCTCTTTTGCACCTTTTCCCCTGACTTTAACAACCTGGTTATCCATGTTAAAGTCCTGGAGGTTCAGATTAACCAATTCACTTAGACGCATACCAGTGCTGTAAAATAATTCCAGCATAGCCCGGTCACAGAGGCCTTTTTCACTTTCAGGCGAAGGCAGAGCCATTAATTTATCAATCAATTTGTAATCAATAAAATTGGGTAACGATTGGGTTATTTTTGGTGATTTCACGTACACTGCGGGATTGTCATTAATCTGGCCCGTTCGATATAAATATTTAAAAAATGATTTCACTGAGGCCAATCGCCGGGCAACAGTTTTCCCGGAACAAAGTATTTTCAGGCCATTCCGGTAACGGTACTGTTCAAATTCCCGGCTCATGAAATGCCGGATTGCCTGGCGGTCGACAGATTGAAAATCCACCAACGGCCGACTGAAATAGTCGGTTAGAAAAGATGCAAACCGCTTTAAATCGTAAGCATAGGCTTTAATTGTATATTCCGAGTATCCCCGTTCCTTCTTTAAATAGGTTAAAAAATCACTGATGAGTGTCTTTGGGTCAGACATCCAGTTGTTTCATTTCTTTTAGCAATGTTGAAAAATCTTTGGGAAGTGACGCTTCAATCTCAAAGGGTTGCATGGTCTCCGGGTGAATGAATTTCAAACGCCTGGCGTGAAGAGCATGCCGTCCGATTGCTCTGTGCATATTTTTTAACCGGCTGGCGACTTCCGGTAAAAATCCTCTGGTTTTATTCAAACCACCGCCATATTTCTCATCGGCAAAAATCGGATGGTTTTTATAAGCGGCATGGACACGAATCTGGTGGGTTCGACCTGTTTTAGGGTAAAATTCCACTTCACTGAGATAACGATTTTCACTGAGTACTTTATAATACGTTATGGCCGGTTTACCGTCGGCAGCAACCTTATATTTCCGTGGATCGTTGCTGTCGCGTTTAACCGGTTGATCAATGACTCCTTCCTTCTCTTCCCAGCAACCCCAGGTAACCCCGGAATAGGTTTTTTCGATTTGACGATGCTCAAATTGGCCGGCCAGTTTTCGATGGATAAAATTATTTTTTGCCACCAACAAAACACCGGAAGTATTTTCATCCAGGCGGTGCACAATGCCCGGTCTTAAAGCGCCGTTCAAATCTGATAGTTTATTAAAATAATACACTAAACCGTTAACTAAAGTTCCCGATGGTTTCCCCGTACCGGGATGGACGGCCAGTCCCGGTTGTTTATTGATTATAATCAGATACTCATCTTCAAAGAGAATTTCCAATGGAATTTTCTCCGGTATAATTGTATCAGGGGGAGTAGTTTTCTCCGGCAGGGAACAACTAATTTTTTCAGTACCGGCTAAATTATACCCCGGCTTCACCTGTTTGTCATCGACCAGAATACATCCTGTCCGGATGAAAGCCTGAATCTGTGACCGGGAATAATCAGGGAGTTCGGGAATTAAAAATTTATCCAGGCGAACGTGAACAGAACCGGAAACAGAAATAGTTTTAGAAATCAATGCGAAAGAATTGGTTTCTTTCGCTCAAATATTAACGAATCCAGGATAACCAGACCCATTCCGACGGTGACACAGGAATCGGCAATATTAAATATGTACCAGTGATGTCCTGCTAACATAAAGTCAAGAAAATCGACAACCTTACCGAAAACCAGACGGTCGATCAGGTTCCCGACAGCACCGGCAAGGATCAGGGCAATTCCGATCTTTAACATCCGTCTCTGGTTCTGGTTTTTCCATAAATACCAGATTAAAAAAACAGTGAATATAACCGACACAATCGAAAAGATAATAATGCCAAAGGGGATATTTATCCCAAAAGCCATTCCATCGTTAGTAATATAAGTCAGGTGGAAAAATTTCGGAATGACCGGGATCGATTCCTGGAGTGTCATGGAACCCCGGACAGCAGCCTTGGTCCCCTGATCGATAAGCACCATAACAGCACTTATCAAAAGTACCTTCATACAAGTCCTAATTTTTCTTTTTCTTTACAGTTTACACATTTAGTGGCGTTGGGGACTTCCAACATCCTTTCTTCAGGAATCAATTCACCACAAATTACGCAAACGCCAAATTCACCGGTTTCGATCCGTTCCAAAGCGATCTCCAGATTTTTGAAATAGGCACTTCCCCGATTCATCAGCAAGAAGTTTTTCTCCTGCTCGTGAGAATCGGTTCCCGCATCGGCCATGTGAAGGCTGTAAATGGAATCAGGAGTTATACCGCCCTGTTTATTAGTAGCATTTCCAAGACCTTCTCGCATATTGGTAACTTCATCTGCAATTGCATCCATTTTTTCCTGAATTGATTTGCGGAATTGTTCAAGTTTCTTTTTGGAATATTTATTAGCCACGAATCGTTCCTTTCAATGATTTACCCGTTCAATACCGAGCATAATTTTTTGCTGTCCAATATTAAAACTGGCCTGATATTCCCCCGGTTGATCTACTTTAATCAAGTTGATCGCCAGTGTTTCATTTTTAAAAACCTTTTCAAAAGTCTGAATTGAAGCTCCTACCAATCCATCCAGCTTTCCGTAAATATTGATACGATCTTCGACGGCGAAATTAGCATTTTTCCGCATGATTTGCACCTGCCTAATAACATCCCTGACAATTCCTTCTTTTACCAATTCATCGGTTAACTCAGTAGTAATTCCGACGACTAAGTTCCCCTCTGCTGAGGCGGTAATACCCTGGACAGATTTAGTCTCCACCAGCAAATCTTCCCGCTCTAAATTAATCGTTTTACCGTTAACCGCAAGGCCGATATCATTCTTCGAATGGAGTTCAGCTAATAAATCACTGCTCTTTTGATTTGTCAGGTAAGCCTGAATCGCCGGCAGGTATTGACCATATTTTTTACCTGCTACCGGTAAATTTGGTTTGATTTGATAAGTAAGTAACTGCTCTGAATTGGTGATTCTTTCAATTTCCTTAACATTCAATTCATCCAGAATCACTTCCTTATGATCAATCAGAAATTCAGCCAATTCATCGTCGTCAATTACAAAATATAGTTTTGCCAGGGGTTGGCGGATTTTCAACTGGGCTTTATTCCGCGCCGACCGTCCTAATTCCACGATCTTTTGTAAAGTATCAACCTGTTCCATCAACGCTATGTCAATCCATTTATCCTGCACCGTTGGAAACGGACACAAATGGACACTTTCAGGGTCAGGCAGATTGGTGTTACCAACCAGGTTTTGATACATCTCCTCGGTAACGAACGGTAAGATAGGAGCCAATACTTTAATAGTTGTTGTTAATACCTCAAATAGAGTGTGGTAAGCCGCCTGTTTGTCCAGATCGTCTTCACTTTTCCAGAAGCGGCGGCGATTCCGGCGAATGTACCAGTTCGACAAGTCTTCCAGAAAGCGCTCAAATTTTTTCATTAACTGATCCGTGCGAAAGGCCTCCAGCGCGGTTTTGCTGTCTTCAACAAAAACATACAGCTTCGACAGAATCCAGCGATCCATCAGGGTTAAATCGGTTGGTCTGACTGGGGATTTGTTGGGGTCGTAGCCATCCACGGCAGCATAAGTGGCAAAAAAGGAATAGGAATTCCAGAATTGAATCATTTTTTTCCGGACTTCATTACCGATTTTAAAACCGAATAAAAGATTGTTCTCCGGGTTCTGGGCGGCGTACATCCAGCGCATGACGTCAACACCCATTTTTTCCGCTGCCTCTTCAAACCAGATCGTATTCCCCCAGGATTTATGCATATCCCGACCGGTTTCATCTTTCACCAGGGCATGTCCCAGCAGTGTTTTAAAGGGCGGTTTTTGTTCTAAAAAGGCCGACATGGCCAAAAGTGAATAAAACCAGTTCCGGAACTGGCCGGGAAACGATTCAGTAACAAAATCAGCCGGGAACCATTGACGCCAATAAGCAGGATCTGATTGATATTTCAATGTTGAGAAGGGGACGATCCCCGCATCCAGCCAGGGATTGCCAACATCGGGAATACGCGAACCAATCAGCCCGGTTTCAGGATGACGAATACGAACCTTGTCGATCCAGGGCCGGTGGGGTGTATTACCATCAAATTCATCCCAGCCCTCGACCGCTAATGATTTCAACTCTTCCCGGGACCCGACTACATAAAAAGAACCATCTTCAAAAACCCAGATTGGAAGCGCCAGACCCCAGAAGCGCTTCTTGGATATCATCCAATCGCTCATATTATCCAGCCATTCATACTCCCGGTCCCGGCCCCATTCAGGAATCCATTTAATTTCATCAACAATTTTCTTTATTTCATCCCGCCAGTCCATATTAATGTACCATTCATCCACCAAGCGAAAGACCAGTTCATCCCCCGATCGCCAGCAGTGAGGATAAACGTGGGGATAGTCTTCCACGTACACCAGCAGTTCCCGTTCCTTTAAATCCTGAATGATGGCGTCGGTGGTATCCTGATTGGTGGCTGATTTTCCCTTTAACCACCCGAATTTATCAATGAACCGGGCTTCGTCATCCAGGGGAGCGATATTCACCAGCCCCAGGTTTTTTCCAATCGAATGATCAATATCCCCGCAGCCCGGCGCCATGTGAACAATCCCGGTACCTTCCCCGGCGACAACAATATCTTTGCCGATGCTGTCCTTCCCCGGGTCAATGACCCGGTGTTGGGATACGGCGGTGAGATTCTGATCCTGAAGAGCCGGATCGGGAAACGGATATCCACCGGTGACGGACTGGGCTTTGAAATGATCGTAGGGACCCTCATATTGCCAACCCACCATGTCAGAACCTTTAACAGTACCGATAATTTCATAGCCCCCTTTTTCATTAAAAATCTGGGCAATCGTTTTCAGCTTGGGGATTTTTGGAATCCACTGTTTTTTCTCTTTAAACTGTTTCTCCAACCGCTGATATTTGATATTATCCCGGGCGAAGTAATAAATACAGCCGTCAGCCGCTTTCAGTTTCACGTACTCCAGATCCACGTTCACACCCACCACCACGTTGGAGGTGAGAGTCCAGGGCGTAGTAGTCCAGACCAGTAAATATTCCCGATTCCGGCCAATCAGGGGAAACCGCACAAAGACGGCTTTGTGAGCAACCAGTTTTCGGCCTTCAATAACCTCCATCTGGGAATAAGAGGTTCCGGATCGTCCCGACCAGGGCACCACATCCTTACCGCGGTAAATTTTACCGGCTTCAAAAAGCTTTTTTAGAAATCCCCAAATAGTGTAATTATTTTCCTCGGACATGGTAAAATAGGAGTTATTCCAGTCCATCCAATAGCCCAATCGAATGGATTGATCGGTCTGAATCTGAGAATATTTCTGTACGCGTTCCTTGCACAGGTTAACGAATTTTTCGACGCCGAAAGCTTCAATTTCCTTTTTTGACCGGAACCCCAGTTCTTTCTCCACTTCAATTTCCACCCACAGTCCCTGGCAGTCAAAACCATTCTGATAACGTAATTCATGGCCGGTCATTGCCTTGTAGCGCTGGAAAATATCCTTCAGCGTCCTTCCCCAGGCGTGGTGAACACCCATGGGATTATTAGCTGTAATTGGTCCGTCAATGAACGACCATTTGGGTTTGCCCCGGTTGGCATCTACCCGCTTTTGGAAAATATGCTGCTTTTCCCAGAAAGCGAGTATTTTATGCTCGATAGCAATAAAATCAGCCTGTGGATTAACTTTTTGAATCATGGGAAACAGTTCTTTACTCCGTAATTAATTGGGTCGAAAATTAGGGCATTACCCCATGGCAAACAATGGAGGATGCAGGAAGCTGGTGAATTGCTTTTTTAACAAAATTTTGGTTATTTTTTTGCTGGCAATGGTGTTTCAACAGCAGATCTTATTACAAAACCGTAACTACTTCAATCATCTTCAAAGTCAATAAACGCATTAACGTAAAATTCTAATTGTTGAGCATTTTTTGACTAAGATTATTGTAAATTCAATTCAACTAAGTGAATATGATTTTTATTCCGACGGGAAGTCAATGATTCTTGTTAATTCTTTTACGAGGGGAAGGTTGGTCCGAATGACATCCAGAATTTTTTCAAGGCAGGTTAAACTGACAATTTTTTGTAAATATTACATTAACTTTTCGAAGATGGCTATTACTGATATTTTGAAAATAATTCGTGATACCATGAAAATTAACAACCCAATAATTCAGTATAATTATTAGTTTGCCTAAAATAGAATTAGAATATGGAAAAATATGTAACATTCCGAGAAGCAGCAGAAGAAAACGGTGTCAGCATAGATACCATTTGACGTAATGCAAAAAAATTACT
>JBHHUS010000092.1:0-3620 GCA_046861615.1 Fidelibacterota bacterium | reverse complement strand
ATCCTGAACTTCTTGGCTGCCCAGGATTCTATATCCATAAAAACGTTGGAAAGTCGTTTGGACGACCGGGGTCTGGCGCATTACTATCTTAAGAACGCTGAAAACCCTTACAGTGGGAAAGTATATTTTAAATATAAAAATGGTCAGCTTGAATTCCTGGGTGCATTACGGGATGGACTCCAGGATGGTGAATGGAAATGGTGGTACCCCAATGGGCAGCTTCAACAGCAGGGACGATTTGAAAATTATGAACAGGTAGGCCTGTGGCAAAGCTGGTTTGAAAACGGTCAGTTGCAGGAGGATGGTGAATATGTTCACGGGCGGAAAGAAGGAGCCTGGACCCTGTATTATGAGAATGGACTTGTCTCTTCGGCCACCCCTTTCAAAGAGGGACGGGTACATGGGAAATTAATTTTATGGTATCCTTCCGGAAAGCGGGAAGGGGACGCTTGGTTTGTGGCGGGTAAGAAGCACGGAATCGATCAGGGCTGGTACGAATCCGGTCAACAGAAATGGGTTCTGAACTGGTACCTGGGTGTGGAAGACAGTCTTCAGCAGGAATGGTATCCCAACGGTCAATTGAAATATGAACACAATTTTTCCAGGGGTATCCTGGACGGATCTTTTCAAGATTGGTACGAAAATGGAAATGTACGTTTAGGTGGGACTTTTATTAAGGGCCTTCAGGATGGTGATTGGGTCTGGTACTACACCGATGGCTCCAAAGCGCTTAATGGACGTTATGCTCAGGGTCAGCCGGGAGGAAAATGGGATTGGACAAGCTCAGACGGAACTGAAAATGAGGTTAGAACTAATCCAACGCTGTCCTGGATAAAAGCTAAGGTCCAGAGCTGGAAAGCGGCAGCGAAATGAATCTGGCTGCCAACCAGGCATCGCTGGGATTCATCCTTTCGATTGCCTTCCGGAAAATTTTCCCCGAACGTATGCTGGTAATTGAACATTCCTTTGGCGATGGTTATTTCTGCCATGACAATGAATGGATGCCATTTTCAAAAGGCGAGTTGAATATTTTAACCAGGGAAATAAATTCCATCCTTAACAATCCCGAGCCAATCCGGCTCACTAAAAGGCCGAGAGAATGGGTGGTCCGTGAGTTTAAAAAACTGCATTCTGTCAGCAAAAGCGGTAATCTTCAACTCTGGAAGGATGACCCCTTACCAATGGTGCAGTATAAGAACAGTTGGGATTATTGTATTGAACCGATGACTAGTGATAAAACCAGGTTAAAGCAGTTTGAAATCCGGAAGTTCAACAATGGATTTCTCCTTCGTTTTCCAACGCTGTTGAATCCTGGAACTGTGGGTTCCTTTCGTAACCAGCCGAAGCTATTTTCTGTCATGGAGGAACACGAGCGCTGGGGGGATATTCTGGGTGTCCGGACTATCCATGATTTAAATGAAACTATCCACAGCGGTGAGATTCGGGAACTGTTGTGGGTGGCAGAGGGATTGCACGAAAAGAAAATCAGCGACATTGCCGATGTTCTGGTAAATAATTTTCCCGATAAAAGAATTATAACAATTGCTGGACCGTCATCCTCCGGAAAAACCACCTTTGCCAAACGTCTGGCGATTCAGCTGAGAGTGATCGGATTCAGAGCGCGGCAGATTTCAATGGATGATTATTTTCATGATCGGAAGAATATTCCCCTCGATAAAAATGGACACCAGGACTTTGAGAATGTTCAGGCCGTAAATATCAAACTACTGGCGGAGAGGATGAATTCATTACTGCGTGGTAAAGAAATACCGGTCCGGAAATTTAATTTTGAAGCCGGTATCGGCGAGGACCGGAATCAAACGTTACAACTGGGGCGGGATGATTTTGTAATTTTGGAGGGAATTCATGGCTTGAACCCGGTTCTTGCGGAAGCATTGGGTAAAGATCAGTTACAACGTATTTATATCAGCGCTATTACTCAGTTGAATATTGATTCTACTCATCGGGTTTCTACGTCTGACAACCGTTTGCTCCGGCGAATGATTCGGGATTATAAGTACCGGGGTTATTCCGCTGAAGAAACCTTGAATCGCTGGCCTTCGGTAAGAAGGGGGGAGGAGCAATATATCTTCCCCTTTCAGGAAGAGGCAGACATGATGTTTAACTCGGCTTTATTGTACGAACTACCTGTATTGACGGAAAGTTGTCTAAAACTTCTGGAGAAGGTTGGTAAACAACCTTCCCTTGAAGATACGGTATCGCGCCTGCGGGTTTTATTAACCTTTTTCCTGCCCCTCAAAATAGATATTGTCCCCGGGATTTCGATCCTGCGGGAGTTTGTTGGGGCCAGCGAATTTGAGTATTAAAAAGTATCCGGCCAGTCTCTGAATACTTGCGGTTTAATACCCTAGGGCAGTATTCTCCCCCCTTGAATCGGCTCCGCCTTCAATTCCGTTGTTTTTTATTATGATACCGTTTGCCTGACCAATATAACCCCATTTATAAGGGATAATTTTGTGACCGCGTTGTTCCAGATTACGAATAGTATCGTCGCTTAGACCGCGGGGCTCAATCATAATGACATCCGGCAGCCACTGGGAATGAAAGCGGGGAGCCGATACTGCTTCCTGGATGTTCATTCCGAAAATGGTCACATTTAAAATACATTGAAGGGTGGTGGTAATAATAGTGGACCCGCCGGGGGACCCAATGATCATAAAGGGCTGATTGTTTTTTAATACAATCGTTGGTGTCATGGAACTCAGGGGGCGTTTCCCCGCCTGAATGGCGTTAGCTTTATTACCTACCAGACCAAAAATATTTGGCACTCCCGGTTTTATTGAAAAATCATCCATTTCGTTATTAAGAAAAAATCCGGCGCCGTTCACAATAACACCATTGCCATATCCCAGGTTGAGTGTAGTGGTGACGCTGACGGCATTTCCTGCCTGGTCCACCACGGAATAATGGGTCGTTTCACGGCTTTCATAAGCCTTGGTATTTCCGGGATGGATCCTTACGCTGGGGGTGGCAACCGACATGGAAATATCCGTAACCCGTTCGCGGGCATAATCCTTGGAGGTGAGCATTTCAAGGGGATTTGACCAGAAGTCCGGGTCTCCTAAATACTCAGCCCGATCGGCATAGGCCCGACGCTCTACTTCAGTCAGCAGGTGGACATAGTCAGATGAATTCCAGGCGATGGAATCCAGTTGAAACTGTTCCAGCATATTGAGCATATTGATTAGCAGAACACCACCGGAACTGGGCGGACCCATGGAAATGATTTCATAATCGTGGAATGAACCAGTCACCGGGGACCTGTATTTTGAAGCGTAATTTGCCAGATCCTGGTAAGTGATTAATCCGTTGTCTGTCCTCATTTCAGCAACAATGAAATCGGCTGTTTTGCCTTCATAGAATCCAGCCCTGCCGTTTTTGGCAATCCGTTTCAGAGTGTTTGCCAGGTCACGCTGCTTTAAAAGATCACCGGCTTTCCAGGGTTTGTTGTCTTGGCGAATAAAAATCGCCGCTGCCGCTGAATTCTTTTTAAATAAATCGGCATTACGATTAAGGCGCTCTGCTTCATAGTGAGAAAGTGGAAACCCCTTTTCGGCCAAACGAATGGCCGGAGACAGTAAAGTTCTTCTGGAAATATG
>JBHHUS010000009.1:0-42059 GCA_046861615.1 Fidelibacterota bacterium | reverse complement strand
CGGGGCTTTTCGTCAGAGAAGTATGGTATTTTTCATTGTCGGGGCGGGGAGATTCCCTCGAAGGGGTTCTCTCGAGGAGATTCTCTCGAAGAGATTTCTTCGGAACTTCGGAAAAAGACTCGCCATAGGCGGTGGCCTATGGGCTACGCCGAGGCCTCCCGGCCTACTGCGAATTATACAGATATTTCCATCGGTAGTAACCTCAGGAATGGAACAATTCATAAGCAATCATTGCCCACCGTGTGCTTGCTTTTCCTATCAGCCGCTTTACGTCACAAGCATTTTCCGTCGTCGGGGCGGGGAGATTCGAACTCCCGACCTCCTGCTCCCAAAGCAGGCGCGCTAACCGGACTGCGCCACGCCCCGAAAAAAAGGTAACTCACTATAGGGGTGAGCGGTGGGACTTGAACCCACGGCCTCCTGGGCCACAACCAGGTGCTCTAACCAGCTGAGCTACGCCCACCATGTAATCAAACCGGAAATACCGGTTTGAGGCGGCGGAAATTACTGGCTTTCTAAAGCGGAACAAATAAATTTCATTCCCTTACTCAGTGTACACCCGGTCGTAAATCGTGCCCCAAACTGCCCTTTAAAAGCGATGAACTTATAGGGTGGATTTAGCGTAATTTTAGCCATGCGCCTGTTGACGAGATATATTCTGAAGCAATTGTTGCTGCCCTTCGTCTTCTCCCTGTTAATCATAATTTTCATTCTGTTTACCCAATTTCTGTTAAGAGCCATTGACCGTTTCCTGGGAAAAGGGCTGGATCTGGGCACGATCTTGGAATATCTCTTCCTGAATCTGGGCTGGATCACGGCCCTGGCAGTCCCCATGGCTGTATTGATCGCCGCTCTCATGGCCTTCGGCCGGTTTTCCGAAGATAATGAAATTAACGCCATGCGCTCTTCCGGGATAAGTTTTCTCTCCATCATTCGACCGGCGATTATCCTCGGGCTCATCGTGGCAGCCGTACTCACCTACTTCAACAATTTCATCATGCCGGAAATGAATTTCAGGGCCCGGATGCTCTCCGGCGATATTTACCGGAAACGGCCGGACATGAATGTGGAACCGGGGCATTTTGTGGACGACCTCCCCGATTACAGCATGATTATCCGTTCCAAAAAAAACGACACCATGGAGGATGTCCGTATTTTCAGTAAAGGCAATAATCAGTCCCAGACCAGCATCTACGCCAATACCGGCAACTTGAGTACCATCGACGATGCCATTATCCTGACCCTATTCAACGGTGAAATTCATGAGCTGGACCTGCGGGATTTCGGGAATTACCGCCGGATTGAATTTCTAAAACATGTGATCACGATCCCGGCTAACGATCTATTTCTCAATCGCCGGGACACCACCAGCCGTTCCGACCGGGAAATGACTATTACGATGATCATTGAGAAACGGAAAAATATCGCCCACCGGAAAGAAATTGTGCGAAACCGCATTGGACGAACCTTACTGCGCGTCGTGGGTGACAGCCTGGTGCCGCCGGATTTTGAAACTGCCCAAATTCAGTTAAAAGCTTATGAACAGACATTCCGCTCCGACACCACCCTTGCAGAGAGGGAATTACGGCGTAAGGAACGGCGCCTGAGAACAACGGAACGTCAAATACAAAATGAATATAACCTGTTAAACAGCTACCGCAAGTCCGGAAATAAATACCTGGTGGAAATCCATAAAAAATTCTCCCTGCCGGTAGCCTGCATTTTATTCGTTATGACCGGAGCCTCTCTGGGGGTGCTGTTCCGCAAGGGTGGATTTGTCATCGCCACCAGCCTGTCCTTCGGATTCTTCCTGATCTATTACATTTTCCTGATCGCCGGTGAAGATATGGCCGACCGCGATCTGGTGTCACCGGGTATGGGAATCTGGTCGCCCAACATCATTCTGTTCGCTATTGCCGCCTACCTGCTGCTGCACACCGTCCGGGAGCGGCCGCCACTGCAAATGGATTCGAATATTCTCAAACGATTCCGGAAAGGAAAAGCCCATGATACCGGCGGAAGTAATTAAACGTAAACGGAACGGCGAAACCATCCCGGAAGCTGAACTGAGACAGTTCATTGAAAAATATACCCGGGATGAATTACCGGACTCCCAAATGGCCGCCCTGCTGATGGCAATCTATTTCAAAGGAATGACCAAGGAAGAGATCTTCGCACTGACTGAAATCATGATTGAGTCCGGTGAAAAAATGGACTTTTCCCATTTGGATAACTATGTAGCCGACAAACATTCCACCGGCGGTGTGGGTGATAAGGTTTCCTTAATCCTGGGACCGCTCATGGCCACCGCCGGACTCACCATTCCGATGCTCAGCGGCCGCAGTCTGGGCCACACTGGCGGGACCCTGGACAAACTGGAAACACTCCCCGGTTACCAGACGAATCTGGGCACCCGCGACTTTCAGCGAATAGTGGAGACAGTCGGCATTTCCATGATCGGCCAAACGGTTGACATTTGCCCGGCTGACCGTAAAATGTACGCCCTGCGGGACGTCACCGGCACGGTGGAATCGATTCCCCTGATTTGCGGATCGATCATGAGTAAAAAAATTGCTGAAGGTATCCAGGGACTGGTATTGGATGTGAAAGTTGGTAATGGCGCTTTTATGAAAACCCTGGCGGAAGGGAAAAAACTGGGCCAAATGCTGCAAGAAATCGGTGAAACCTTCCAAATTCAGACCACCGTTGTCTATTCCAGTATGAATCAGCCCCTGGGACGGACCGCGGGTCTGTGGTGCGAAGTAGCTGAATCAATTGAAGCTCTAAAGGGCGATTTTCCTGAAGATTTGAAGCAGGTCACTTTTACTTTAGGCTCCCGCCTGTTACTCCAGAGCGGTCTGGCTAAAACCGAATCCGATGCCTTTCAACTGCAACAAACATTAATCGATTCCGGCAAAGCACTGGAAAAATTCAAACAGATGGTAGTTGCCCACAACGGGGATGGTAACGATATTGAGCACTATCGGAAACTCCACCCTCCGCGCCGGGAGCAAATCCTGACTGCCGAAAAATCAGGTTTCGTTCAAGCCATGGACACTTACCAGATCGGAATGGCAGCGGTGGAATTAGGTTGCGGCCGGAAACTCCTGAGTGACGAGTTGGACCCTACCGCCGGATTGGAATTCCGGGCCAAAGTGGGAGCCGAAGTGCGCGCCGGGGAATCATTGATCCGTTGCTTCAACTCTGATTCTAAAAAACTGGAAATAGCTTTCAGGCGGCTGCAAAATTCCGTCGCCATCGGGCCGGAGCCCATTTCCCAATCCCTGTTTTTCTAAGCACAATCTACAGAGACAGAAAATTCCAATAATTATCCTGTAAAGGCTCCCGGAAATCGACCAAGTCTTAACCTGAGATGTTAAGCCACAGGACTGACTAATATTTCCGGTGGACCTTACAGACCTGAGTAGGTTCGGTTCCTTCAATAAATAATTCTTTTTCCGTGGGGCATAAGGACGTCGGTTTTTGTTTAGTAACCGAACAGATCACAAATTCCTTCACCCCTTCCGGGCGAACAAAATCAACCGTCTTCCATTTCAGCGTATCATAAGCAGTCTTCATGAATCGGCCCCACACTGGTAATGCCACCCGGGCGCCATCCTGCCCGTGACCGAGGCTCACCTGGGGATCGTCAACCCCAATCCAGACACCGGCGGCCAACTGGGGTGTAAAACCGACAAACCAGGCATCGGTCCATTTCTGTGTCGTTCCGGTTTTCCCCGCCGCGGGTCGATAAAAATTGTACTTCCAGCGTACGCTGCCACCGGTACCCCGATCCACTACCGTCCGCAGTAAATCGGTCATCAGGTAAGCGGTTTCCGCCCGCAGGACCTCTTCCTGAACGGTGTTGTAGCGTTTGATCACATTCCCGTAACGATCTTCAATCCGTGTCACAGCATAGGGTTGGTTATGCACACCCTGATTCGTAAAAGTGGCGTAAGAGCCCACCACATCTAACAGATAGACCTCCGAGGTCCCCAAAGCAATGGCATCCACAGCCCGGATGTCGGTGGTAATTCCCATCCGCTGGGCGGTGGCCTTGACCTCCGTGGCCGGGACCAGTTCCTGGACAATCCGAATAGCCACCAGATTAATAGAATTGCGGATGCCCTCCCGCAGGGTGGTTAAACCGCCGGTACTGCCATCATAATTACTGGGCATCCATTTTTCCCATTCCCCCTGGGCGTTCTGGACATTCAATACGACTGGTTGATTCAACAGTTGTTTGGTCACCGGGTAACCATTGTCAATGGCGGTGGTATATACGAATGGTTTAAACACGGAACCGGGTTGACGGGGAGCCTGCACGGCCCGATTGTACTGATCCAGATAGTCCGGCCGACCTCCTACCATCGCTAAAATAGCGCCGCTAGCGGGGTCCAGCGCCACAAAGGCCCCCTGAACCAATAATTTATTCCGTAATTCTTTATACAATGGCAGGTTGCCCTCCATCATCATTTTCACCGTGTCCTCGGGAAAAATATTCAGGTAAGCCAGTTTGGAGAATTCCTCTTCATTGTTAAACAGGCGCTCGTTTAATTTTTTCTGATTCTCACGGATGGTTTTCACCAAGACTTGTTCGGCAATGGTCTGCAAACGGGAATTCAAAGTAGTGTAAATTTTAAGACCGTCGCGGTAAATATTAACCCCCAGGCGGTCATCCTCCTTTTCCATGAAACGCCGGATATATTCCGTAAAATAAGGCGCCTGGCCTTTTGCTTCCACATGGAGAATATTTTCCAGCGGCAGGGATTTGGCTTCGGCATACTCCTCACCGGTGATGGCGCCCTGTTCCTTCATCACCCGCAAAACAACATCCCGTTTCCGCCGGGCCCTTTCAGGATGATTAACCGGAGAATAGTAGGCCGGAGCAGGTAATAAACCCACCAGCAGGGCTGATTCATCCAGCGTCAGATCAGCAGCATCCTTCCCAAAATAGCGTTTTGCCGCCGCCTGGACGCCATAGGTCCCGTGACCGAAATAAATACTGTTCAGATACATCTCCAGAATTTCATCTTTGGTGTAGGTTCGTTCAATCTGGATGGCCGTAATAACTTCCTTGATTTTCCTGGTGAGCGTCTTTTTAAAGCCAATCGTATCATACAGGTTCCGGGCCAACTGCTGGGTCAGAGAGCTGAAACCTTGACGGTAGCTCAAACTGAGGGTATTGATGACCACCGCCCGGAATACATCCCGCAGGGAGATGCCCCAATGGTCCCGAAAGCGCCGGTCTTCAGAGGTAATCACCGCTGCCTGCATGTACCCGGGAATCTGATCCAGACTGATGAAAACACGCTGCTCCAGGAACAATTCATTCAGGACCACACCATCGGTAGAATAAATGCGCGTTACCAGATCGGGATCATAATTTTCCAGTTGGTCAATAGAAGGCAGATCCTGAGCCAGAATCACCAGGTAGATCAAAATTGCCACCAGACCGGTGAGGGAAAGGATAAGAGAATACTTGAAATATTTCAACCAGCGGCGGATTTCAGATTGTTGCTTCATGATGAAATTCTTCGCCCCCTTCTTTAGTGAGAGGACAAGCTTTTAATAACAATTAAATTACTATAAAGGTCAGGAGTTCCCCACAGAACTTATTTCTCCAGTTTGCGGGGCTTGATCATTTGCTCCGGTTGAACCAGGCGATCGAATTCCTCACCGGTTAAAAAGCCCAGTTCCACAATGACCTCCCGCAACGATTTATTTTCCTGATAAGCCTTCTTGGCCACCTGGGCAGCCTTGTCATAGCCGATGTGGGGATTCAGCGCCGTAACCAGCATCAATGAATTGAATAAATTGTTCCGGATCCGCTCTTCATTTGGCTGGATCCCTTCGACTGCATTGACCAGAAATGAATCACTGACATCCGCCAACAAACGGATCGACTGAAGGATATTAAAGGCAATTACCGGGCGATAAACATTCAATTCAAAATTCCCGCTGGCACCCGCCAGGGAAATGGTTAGATCGTTCCCCATGACCTGAGCACAGACCATAGTCATGGCTTCACATTGAGTCGGATTCACTTTTCCGGGCATGATCGAACTGCCGGGCTCATTAGCCGGTAACACAATTTCCCCGATCCCGGAGCGCGGTCCGCTGGCCAGCCAGCGAATATCGTTGGCAATTTTAAACAGGGAACCGGCTATTGTTTTCAGGGCTCCGGAGAGCGCTACAATACTATCCTGCCCTCCCAGGGCTTCGAATTTATTGGGTGCGGTTTTAAAGGGTAAATCAGTAAGTCTGGACAATTCTTCGGCGACGCGGTGGCCAAACCCCTCAAATGAATTGATGCCCGTTCCCACCGCCGTACCGCCCATGGCCAGTTCGTAACAATGCTCCAGTGCATCCTGGATCCGTTTAATCCCGTGTTCCAACATGGAAACATAACCGGAAAATTCCTGACCCAGACTTAACGGCGTGGCATCCTGAAGGTGTGTACGACCTAACTTTACTATTGGTTCGAACTCCCGGGCTTTTTGGGCAAGACCCTCCCGTAATTTCTTAAGATTTGGTAACAACTGTTGGTTAACCGACTCCACCGCAGCGATATTGATTGCCGTGGGAAAGGTGTCATTGGTGGATTGCCCCATATTCACATGATCGTTAGGATGAACAGGACTTTTACTGCCCAGGTCCCCCCCCAGTAATTCGATCGCCCGGTTCGCAATAACTTCATTTACGTTCATGTTGGTCTGGGTTCCGGAACCGGTTTGCCAGACCACCAAGGGAAAATGGGCATCCAGTTTCCCGACGATGACTTCCTCCGCGGCTGCCCGGATGACGTCTCCAAGCTTATTATCCAACAATCCGGCCGACTCATTAACGGACGCGGCGGCTTTTTTTAACAGCCCATAGGCCCGAATGAATTCCCGGGGAAAATGCTCGTTACCAATTTTAAAATTGTTCAGTGACCGCTGTGTCTGAGCACCATAATAACGGTCATTGGGAACCTCCACCGGTCCCATGCTGTCCCGTTCAATCCGCTTATCCATCCTAACCCCCATTACTTTTGATTAATCATTATTTCACCACCCAGGTATTACCGGCATTTAACAAGTCCTGAATTTTTCCCCGCCCTTGTTTTTCAATGGCATAATTGATCTGCTCCACCATTTGAAAATCATAGGTGGTCGCCTCCACCGAGTAGAGAACACCAACAGGATCAGGAAAATCCGGTAGATACGTAAAGTTAGCCAGCATGGAAGCAATAAAATAATCCTGCTCATCGTGTACCAGGATATCATCCAGCGACCATTTGTCTCCCAATTCCACCACTTCCGGCACATTGCCGTTTAAATGAATACCCTTATTTTTTTCGGCACCGAATAATAGCGGTTGCTGATCCTCCAACCACAGGACCCGGTCTGCTTTGGTCGCTTTATCGGTCATCGGGCCAAAGGCGCCGTTGTTGAAAATCAGACAATTCTGATAGATCTCCAGGAAAGAGGTGCCGGTATGTTCATAGGACCGGCGAAGCATTGCCTGCAAATGTTTGGTTTCCCTGTCAATAGTTCGGGCGACAAACGTCCCGGCAGAACCCAGAGCCAGGGTCAGGGGATTGAACGGCCGATCCAGGGAACCGTAGGGAGTCGATTTGGTTATTTTCCCAAGTTCCGAAGTAGGCGAATACTGTCCCTTGGTGAGTCCGTAAATTCGGTTGTTAAATAGCAGTATATTGATATCCAGATTCCGGCGCAGGAGGTGAATGGTATGGTTTCCGCCGATGGCCAGACCGTCGCCGTCGCCGGTGACCACCCAGACTGACAGATCGGGGTTCGCCAGCTTCACACCGGAGGCAATTGCCGCTCCCCGGCCGTGAATCGTATGGAACCCGTAGGTATTCATGTAATAGGGAAACCGACTGGAACAGCCAATCCCCGAAATGAATACAAACTTTTCCTTAGGCACGCCCAGTTCCGGAAAAATTTTCTGCGTTTGCGCCAGGATGGAATAGTCCCCGCATCCGGGGCACCACCGCACTGCCTGATCAGAGACAAAATCCATTCGTGTGTATTGTTGAGTCGTCGCAGTTGTTTTTGTCATGCGCTTATCCTAACAATTCTTTGGCTTTATTAATGATATCACCACTTTTAATCGGCTTCCCGCGAACCAGGTCAAAACCTTTTGCATCGATCAGATATTCCGAGCGGATCAGTTTCAATAACTGCCCGTAGTTAATCTCCGGAATCAGGACCTGTTTGAACCGGAGTAGAATTTCACCTAGATCGCCGGGGAAAGGACAGACCCACCGCAGATGAACATGGCTTACCCTTTTTCCCTCCGTCAGGAGCTGCTCCACCGCCGATTGACAGGCGCCTTTGGTTCCGCCCCAACTGAGAATCAGCAAATCACCGGCTGATTCACCCAATATTTCAGTCGGTGGAATATCGTTGACTACATTCGCAACTTTTTGTGCTCTGGTAACAATCATGTGATGGTGATTATCTGGGTCATAACTGACATTCCCGCTGACATCCTCCTTCTCCAATCCGCCAATCCGGTGCTCTAATCCCGGCGTGCCCGGAATTCCCCAGGGGCGGGCAAGGGTTTTTTTATCCCTCAGGTAAGGTAAAAATGGTCCGTTAGATTTACTGGCGGAATCGGCAAACTTTACATTGATGGCCGGTAACGATTTCACATTTGGGATAGACCATGGTTCCGATCCGTTGGCCAGATAACCGTCGGTTAACACCATGACGGGCGTCATGTATTTCAAGGCAATTCGGCAGGCTTCAAAAGCGGCGTAGAAGCAGTCCCCGGGCGTGTCAGCTGCAATAATCGGCAGGGGCGCCTCTCCGCTGCGGCCAAACATGGCCTGGAGTAAATCTGACTGTTCCGTTTTTGTGGGCAATCCGGTACTGGGACCGCCCCGTTGTACATTTACAATCACCAGTGGAAGTTCAGCAATAACCGCCAAGCCCATAGCTTCGGATTTGAGGGCTACACCAGGACCAGAGGTGGCAGTCACGCTTAAATCCCCGGCAAAGGACGCCCCGATTACCGAGGAAATCCCGGCAATCTCATCTTCAGCCTGGAATGTTTTAACACCAAAATTCTTCCAGGTAGAAAGCAGGTGCAGGATATCGCTGGCGGGTGTAATCGGATATCCGCCAAAAAACAGCGTCAATCCTGCTTTTTCAGCGGCAGTAATCAGCCCCAGGGCCAAAGCCTGATTTCCATTAATGTTCCGGTAGGTGCCAGCGGGCAGGGAAGCTTTTTCCACCTTGTAGCGGGTGGTGAAAATTTCAGTTATCTCCCCGTAATTATAGCCCGCGTCAAGTGCCAGAAGGTTGGCTTCCACCAGTTCCGGTCGCTTGGCAAATTTAACTTTTAACCATTTCTTTGTGGATTCCAGAGAACGGTCATAAATCCAGAATAATAGCCCCAGGGCGAAAAAATTCTTAGTCCGCTCCACTGTTTTTGAAGGTAATCCCAGATGTTCACAGGCATTGGTTACCAGGGTACTCATTTCGACCCGGTAAACAGTAAATTGCTCATCCAGTCCCTTACCATCCAGGGGATTGGTATCGTAGCCGGCCAGTCCAAGGTTCTTTCGGGTGAAGGCACTGCTGTTTACAACCAGGATTCCCCCAGGGAGCAAATCCTTTTCATACACTTTGAGAGCCGCCGGATTCATGGCCACCAGTACATCCGGACGATCACCGGGAGTGTGAATATCCTTGGAGCTGAAATGGATCTGGAAAGCGCTGACACCGGCCAGGGAACCGGCGGGAGCCCGAATTTCAGCCGGGTAATCAGGTAGTGTACTCAAATCATTGCCGAAAATGGCGGTCGTCTCCGTAAAGCGTCCTCCAGTTAACTGCATTCCATCACCGGAATCCCCGGCAAAGCGAATTACAACATCATCGACCTGCTGCATGGTTTTACTCATTATTGGTCCCTAACTGGTACTGGTCAGAATATACAAATACAAGCTATATCTGCAGTTCTGTAAGTGATAATATTTTGGTTAAGAAAAAGTTTCAATGAATTTATCCCGGCCATAAGCCGTGGGCAAATTTACCAAGTACACCCATCTCAAATCAATCTATTGTGGAATACTTCTAACATAATATTTTCACCCGTAAGCGGTTTAAATTTTTATCTGACCCGATTTAATTCAAATTATTCCCCATTCACTACCGGCATTGCAGGTTAGAAAATCTATCAGTAAACTCTAATAATGGGTTTACTGATAGACAGCGACGATCCTCGGCAATTATCCTTTTTCCCCGAATTGGAAGGGAGCGCTTCCATTCCTTCCCTATCGACACTGCCGGAGTTTGACCAGGCCTTAAGTAACCTGATTAAAATGAGCGACCTGGGCGCTTTCATTCAACTCCATATTCAGGGACTTGAGAAAGGTTACAGTATCAATTTGATGGACATGAATATACCCGCTGATTTCATAAAGTTGCCCACCAATTACTCCGCTCTTAATATCCACCTTTTCCCGATTGAAATCCGGCACCAGTTGAAAAAATTCACTTACGATATAAAGGCTTTCTTCAACCGTAAGAATTCATTCCGGACTTCTTTCGGCTATTTCCTTTTCCGGTCCCATTTCAGTCAGTGGAAACAATTTATCGAAGGCCAGCGCAATAAAATCATTGATTACCTAACTGATACTCTGGGACGTGGTAAATACGGACAGTTCTATTTAAAACAATTAAAAGTGGGGAATGACCATATTAAATCCCTAGCAGATATTACCGCTCCGTGGGAATTCCGCGAGACAATCCTGCTGAAGGATGTGGAGGCCACTCGTAAAACGATCGCCACAGAGGGCCTCACACTCCACACCTTGAAAGCAACGGAACTTGACTTTCCATTCCTTTCACTGATTCTGAAAACGCAGCATATTCCCCTGGTTTTACACCAGTATTTACACCAGGTCCAGATTCATTTTGTTTTTAAAACCATTCACCTTGAATATCTTTCCGACATCAACATCAACACTATCGAAGATATCCGGCAATTGACCGAACACCTGTAGTTCTCCACCAAGAACAAAATATATCATTTATTACAAACGATTACAGCATTAGGCTAAATTCAGTCCATGTCAAAGAAGGAAAAAATCCGTTTAACAACTCTGTCCCACGGTTCCGGGTGAGCGTGTAAAATCGGTCCGGAGGACCTGGCCCAGGTTCTGGGTTCGCTGCGCTTACCTTCCAATGATCGTGTTGTCATCGGCTTCAGCGGCGCCGATGACGCCGCCGCCGTACGCCTGAACGACGGGAAACTATTGCTGCAGACAGTCGATTTTTTTACACCGATTGTGGATGATCCCTATGTTTTTGGCCAGATCGCAGCAGCCAATGCCCTTTCCGATATTTACGCCATGGGAGGTACTCCCCTCTTCGCCCTCAACATCGTGGCTTACCCGATCCACGACCTTCCCAAAGAGATGCTGGTTCAAATCCTCCAGGGAGGTGCTGATAAAGCCGAAGAAGCCAACATTCCTATCGTGGGTGGACACAGTATCGACGACAAGGAACCAAAATATGGGCTGGTGGTAAGTGGGGAAATTGAAGAACAGAAGTTGATCACCAATGCGGGGGCTCAACCAGGCGACAGTTTAATTCTCACCAAACCGTTGGGCACCGGAATCATTGCCACCGGCATTAAAAAAGCAGTGGCGCCGCAGGAATCCATTGATGCAGCCATTCAAACCATGACAAATTTGAATGCCTTCGGCTCAGAGCTGATGCAAAAGTACGGCGTTCATGCCGCCACCGACATCACCGGATTCGGTTTATCAGGGCATTTACTGGAAATGTGCCGGGCCAGTAAAATATCGGCAGTAATTGAATTTGACCAGCTGACTTTTCTTCCCCACGTCCGGCAATTAGTAGAACAGGGAATTATCCCTGAAGGAACCAGGCGAAACCTCGATTATATCCGTCCTCACCTCCAATCTGAGGATCATTTGACTGAAGTCGAAATTACTATGGTTGCTGATGCCCAGACCTCCGGTGGACTTCTGATTGCTCTCCCGCCGGAACGGGCGCAAAAATTTCTGACTGAATTAAATCAACAGTCACTGGTAAAAGGGTTTGAAATCGGGACAATAATCCCGCAAAAGGAAGCGATTATCTGGTTAAAATAGTAATACGATAAATTTAGTCCTATTTATTCCTTGTGCTGTAATTCCCAATTAAAGTAACTTGTTTCCAGCCAGGGATTTATTTCATGTTAAAGTTAACCCGCAAAGTAGAATACGCCCTCATTGCACTGCGTCATATGCAGTTAAGGGGGAGCACGGTTGTAACCAGCACGAAGGAAATCGCTGAACTGTACGGCATCCCACAACAACTACTGGCAAAAACACTGCAAAAACTCGCCCGCAATAAAATTATTGAACCGACCCAGGGACCGGCGGGAGGCTATAAAATAAAAGCTGATCTGAATACTATCAGTCTGACAGATTTTTTCGAAGCTTTAGAAGGTCCCCTGGGATTAATGGATTGCTATTTTGACTCCGAGTGCGGGCAGTTGTCCGCCTGCAATATTCGTTCCCCCATCCAACAAATCAATGATCGGTTACGGACGATGTTTACTAATATGACCGTTCAGGAAGTAACTACCATCCCCCAGGAGTAAATGATAACTGAATCAATTAATCAACCGATGATTCCCATTAAAAATTTCAATTCCATAACATGGATCAAAAACGAATAAACGCAAACCCCAAACCAAAGATCACCCTGATAAAACAAACAGTGGCAAAATTACATCTTCTGATGGTTGAGCAATGCACGCCACGGTTGCGGCGAACGTTTCTCCACCTGATAAAGTATGGCTAAAAACCGACAAATATTAAACCGAGCAATCGACCAGGAATACAAATATGGTTTTGTAACCGATATTGAGCAGGATACGTTCGCACCGGGGTTGAGTGAAAAAATTGTGGGCTTAATCTCGGAAAAAAAGCAGGAGCCGGAGTGGCTGCGAGACTGGCGTTTAAAGGCTTACCGGAAATGGATTCGAATGACCGAACCTCAATGGGCCAAAGTGAAATATCCACCAATTGATTATCAGGCCATCAGTTATTTTGCCGCACCTAAAAAAAATAAAAAGTTCAACAGCCTGGATGAGACCGATCCGGAACTACTCCGCACCTATGAAAAACTGGGCATTCCCCTGGAAGAACAAAAACTGCTGGCCGGTGTGGCCGTGGATGCTGTTTTTGACAGCGTATCGGTAACCACAACCTTCAAAAAGGAACTTGAAAGTCATGGCGTCATCTTCAGTTCCTTTTCTGAAGCGGTAAAACACCATCCGGACCTGATCCGGAAATATTTAGGATCCGTAGTGCCGGCTACCGACAATTATTTTGCCGCCTTAAACGCCGCTGTCTTCAGCGACGGCAGTTTTGTTTATATCCCCAGGGGTGTCCGCTGCCCCATGGAGCTCTCCACCTATTTCCGGATCAATGCCGCCAATATCGGTCAATTTGAACGAACCCTAATCATTGCCGATGAAGACAGTTATGTCAGCTATCTGGAGGGCTGCACCGCCCCCATCCGGGATGAAAATCAGTTGCATGCCGCAGTGGTAGAACTGGTGGCACACCGGAATGCTCAAATCAAGTATTCCACTGTACAGAACTGGTACCCCGGGGATCCGAAAACAGGTAAGGGCGGTATATATAATTTTGTTACCAAGCGCGGAACATGTCTGGAGGAAAATTCTAAAATCTCCTGGACCCAGGTAGAGACCGGTTCAGCCATTACCTGGAAATATCCCAGTTGTATTTTGAAGGGGGATAATTCTGTGGGGGAATTTTATTCCGTGGCCCTCACCAACAATTTTCAGCAGGCAGACACCGGAACCAAAATGATCCACTTGGGAAAGAATACCAGAAGTACAATCATCTCCAAGGGCATTTCCGCCGGCAGGAGTCAGAATACTTATCGGGGTGGTGTAAAAATCATGCCCGGCGCTCAGCATGCCCGGAATTATTCCCAGTGTGACTCCCTGTTGATTGGCGATCGGTGCGGCGCCCATACTTTTCCCTACATCGATGTCCGGAATGCCACGGCCCAAATGGAGCATGAAGCCTCCACCTCCAGAATTGGCGAAGATCAGTTATTTTATTGCAACCAGCGGGGGGTTGCCGTAGAGGATGCGGTTTCAATGATCGTGAACGGATTCTGCAAGGAGGTATTCAATGAATTACCAATGGAATTTGCCCTGGAAGCCCAAAAACTGATGGAAGTCAGTCTGGAAGGGGCAGTGGGATAATAACAGTGAAAAATTTGAACCAAAAAAACGCTATGCTGGAGGTTAAGAACCTGCATGTGTCCGTGGCCGGCAAGGAAATATTAAAAGGGATTAACCTTACCATAATGGCTGGGGAACTACATGCCATCATGGGCCGGAACGGCTCGGGGAAAAGTACTCTGGCTAATGTAATTACAGGCCGGGAGCCGTACGAAATCAAGACCGGAGAAATTCGGTACCAGGGAAATGATATTCGTTCCCTCGCTCCCGAAGAGCGGGCGCTGGCAGGGATTTTCATGTCCTTCCAGTATCCGGTGGTAATTCCGGGAGTGAATAATGCCTATTTCCTCCGGACCGCTTTAAATGCTCACCGGAAACACCAGGGTAAAAAAGAATTAAATGCAGCTGATTTTTTACGGCTGATCCGGGAAAAACTGAAACTGGTTCAAATGGAAGCCTCCTACCTGAGTCGGGCAGTCAATGACGGTTTTTCCGGCGGTGAAAAGAAACGAAATGAAATTCTTCAAATGCTGACGCTGGAACCCTCCCTCTCAATTTTGGATGAAACTGATTCCGGGTTGGATATTGACGCCCTCAAAATCGTGGCCGAAGGTGTGAATAACTTCCGGCAGAAAGACCGGTCTTTTATTGCCATTACCCATTACCAACGGTTGCTGGATTACATGAAGCCCGATTACATCCATGTACTGATCGATGGAAAAATCGTTTTATCTGGCGGCCCGGAATTGGGGTCAGAACTTGAGAAAAAAGGTTATACCTGGCTGGAAGAAAAACCACAATGAGTTTATTTCAATCCCATTTTGAATCATTATTGAATGTTTTCCCGGCCCAGGGACCTGAATTGCTGGCGTTACGTAAAAGATCCTACCAACGTTTTCAGGAATTGGGCCTTCCCAACCGTAAATGGGAGGACTGGCAATTCACTAATTTTACTCCTTTGAAAAAAGAATCCTTTAATTTAGAACCAAGAATTGAACTCCCTGAAAAACTCAGTTACCCGGCCCCGGTTATTGCTCAATCCAACCATCTGGTGATCCTGAATGGTCATTTTCAAAACCAATGGTCTCAGTTACCTCCCGGCATTAAAATTCGTGATTTTCCGGGGTCACCGTTATCTGATTCTGTCGCAGTTCCTGAACCTGATGACCAAAACCCTTTCAAAGCGCTTAATTCAGCCCTGATGACTACCAACTTGGTGGTGAATATTCCTGCACACACTAGTTTAAAAATCCCCATTCACATTTTATACTCGACTACTGAATCGGATAAACCCACCATGAACCATTCCCGGATTAAAATTTCCCTGGGTACTGGTTCCAGCGCCACTATTTACGAGCATTTCCTGGGGTCAACCGATGAACGGTATTGGAATAACCTGGTTACCAGACTGGAGGTCGGAGAACAGGCATCGCTGGACCATGTGGTTATCGTAGAAGAAGGACCGAAAGCCTACCACATTGCTGCCAACGATTACATTTTATCCCGGAATAGTCGTTTGAAGTCCTTTCAATATTGTGTAGGCGGAAAATTAAACCGCCGGGATCTCAGGCTGTCATTAAATGGCCGGGATTCCGAAGCTGAATTGTATGGTCTGACGTTATCAAGAAATCACCAACATATCGATCTGCATGTAGTAGTGGATCATCTAAAACCGGCCTGTAACAGCAGACAGACGTTTAAAAATATACTTGCCGATCAATCAACCGGTGTATTCAACGGCCGTGTGATCGTTAATCCCGGCAGCCAGAAAACCGATGCCCGACAGGAAAATAAAAACCTGTTACTCAGTGACCAGACCTTGATGCATTCCAATCCGCAATTGGAGATCTACGCTGATGATGTAAAATGCGCCCATGGTTCCAGCAGCGGTGAATTGGATGACGAAGCCCTCTTCTACCTGCGCACCAGAGGAATCCGTCAACAAACAGCCCGGCAATTAATTGTCCGGGGATTTGCCAGTGAACTATTTACAAATTTACCGGGCAAAGAGCTTAAGATTTATTTTGACTCCATATTAACAAACTGGTTGAAGTCTGTTTATTCAAGTGACAATTGAAGATGAAATCAATCTCTGAAACCATGATAGAAATCCAATCTGAATTTGAATTATTCGAAGATCCCAGAGACAAATACGTCCTGCTGGTGGATTATGGTAAGGAGGCTCCTGGCCTTGATTCCTCCCAGCGAATCGAAGAAAATCGCATCTATGGTTGTACTTCCCAGGCCTGGCTTAGTGGCCGGCGAAATCAGGACGGTACCATTGAATTCCATACCGATTCAGATGCCATGATTGTAAAAGGTCTACTTTTTCTCCTGGAAAAACTATTCAATGGCCGTACACGGGAAGAACTTCTCGAATTCGACAGTGTTAATATTCTGGAAAAAATCGGTCTGGGTAGCGCTATCAGTAGTCAACGGACAAATGGATTCATCAGCGCCATTGAAAAAATAAAAAAGGATTATTTCACTTAAACCATGTCAACATTTACTGAAGATATAATCACCCTGGAACGGGACTGCGAAGCGACATTGATCCCGTTTGGAAATAAAGTCACCCTCCATAAGGGCGAGGAAGCTCAAATCACCCAGGCGCTGGGCGATAGTTACACCCTGATGATTCACGGAAATCTGGTACGGGTGGAAGGGAAAGACGCCGACGCCCTGGGTAAAAAACCGGTGGAAGCTCCCTGGCAAAAGGACCAGAGTGTTGATGGCCGGGTCAGTGAAAACGCTGTCTGGGAGGCCATGAAAACCTGCTACGACCCGGAAATCCCGGTGAATATTGTGGACCTCGGTCTGATTTACTCCTGCGAAATTACGGATCTTGATGAAGGGGGATCGCGAGTTGCAGTAAAAATGACCCTGACGGCCCCCGGATGCGGAATGGGTGAAATCCTGGCTAACGAAGTGCTGCAGAAACTGGAAGGGCTTCCTAATGTGACTGACGCCAGGGTGGAACTGGTCTGGGACCCGCCCTGGGACCGCTCTATGATTTCTGAAGCGGGCCGTTTACAATTAGGGTTGATGTAAATTGTTCGATACTGACAGAATTAAACGGGATTTTCCGATCTTTTCAAATTCTGAATTGGATCCATTAGTTTATTTAGACAATGCAGCCACGACCCAAAAACCAGTTGCTGTACTTAAGGCAGTTAATGATTATTACGAAAATTACAATGCCAATATTCACCGGGCCCTCTACCGCCTGGGTGAAAAAGCCACTACCGAATATGAACGTGTCCGGGAGAGCGTTCGTTTGTTTTTAAACGTACCTGCCAGCCACAGCATCATTTTCACCCGCGGAACCACTGAATCAATCAATTTGATTGCCTATGCCTGGGGCCGGAAAAACCTAAAGCCCGGAGATGAGATTCTCATTACCGAAATGGAACATCACAGTAATTTAGTACCCTGGCAATTAGTAACCAGGGATACCGGCGCTATTTTGAAATATATTCCCATCACAACTGATGGATGCTTGGACTTTTCTAATCTGGATTCCCTTTTCAGTACCAAAACAAAACTGGTCAGTGTTGTTCATCAATCAAATGTATTCGGCACCATCAACCCGGTGGCAGAAATCCTGGAACGGGCTAAAAATGCCGGTGCTGTCACCTGTATTGACGGCGCTCAAAGTGTGCCCCATTACCGCTTAGACCTGTCCGGATTGGGGAGTGATTTCTACGCCTTTTCAGGACATAAAATGCTTGGTCCTACCGGAGTGGGCGTTCTGGTAGCTAAATCCAGTATTTTAGAAGCTATGGATCCCTTCCTGGCAGGAGGTGAAATGATTGACACCGTGACAATGAAGGCTTCCACCTGGAATGCGGTTCCCTGGAAATTTGAAGCTGGAACACCCAATATTGCCCAGGTGATCGGATTGGGAGCAGCCATAAAATATCTGGAATCCGTTGGCATGGAATCTATTCAAAACCATGATCAGCAGTTAACTCAATATGCCCTGGAGTCCCTGTCGGCTAATAAAGATATTCAGTTATTTGGTCATTCGGAGGCCCGGGGACCGGTGATCTTATTCAATGTTGATGGAGTTCACTCCTATGATTTAGCTAAATTTCTTGATCAGGAGGGTATTTGTATTCGGGCGGGACATCACTGTGCACAACCAGTCATGCAAAAACTGGGTCTGACTGCCGCTGCCCGGGCCAGTTTTTATCTTTACAACACCACAAACGATATTGATAAACTTTGTGCCGGCATTGAAAAAACTGCTCTCCTTTTCAAATGAATTCAGTAATATTCACCGCCAACGCACTCAAACTCTAAAGGGATTTATTATGACTGAAGAGGCTAACGAGAAAAAAATGTACAAATATCTGGTAACGCTCCGGTGGTACATCGAGACAGATGAAGACCTGGTGGCCGGAGCTAAAGAAACCGATGAAAAAATATTGGAGATCCTCCGGCATCGTACTGACGGTACCAAAAGCTGCGAAAAATGCCCCACCCGCCATCAGGAAGGCTATGGGATTTTGAATTACCACTATTTCATGGGCGCTAAGAAACCAGTTTACATGTCCACTGAAAAAATAAAAGAATAGCCGGATCAGACTAACTCCTCAAAATTGATTGAATAATTCTGCCAAATGAATCATCGCGTCAGCTGGGAAGAATATTTTATGAATATAGCCCGGGAAGTAGCTACCCGTTCCACCTGCAACCGTAAAAATGTCGGCGCTGTCATCGTACGGGAGAAGACGATTTTATCCACGGGTTACAATGGATCGATCCGCGGACTGGCGCATTGCGATAAAACCGGCCATGAAATGGAAAACGGACACTGCGTTCGTACGATCCATGCGGAAGCCAATGCTATTGTTCAGGCTGCCCGCCACGGCGTCCGGATTGAAGACAGCGAAATCTATATCACCGCTTCCCCCTGTTACGACTGCTTCAAACTAATTGCCAATGCCGGGATCAATAAAATCTATTACGCTGAATTTTACCGTGACGAACGGATTATCGAGCATGCCCGGGAATTAGGGATTGAACTGGTTGACCTTGCTCCCAAATCCACCTGATTGAACTACTTCCCTTTTACACTGACTCACGCTTTTATTATCGAGGGATAAACTAAATCAAATTTGGAACCAGTAATTAAATTTTAAAAACAAGGAATTGGTCTTCGATTCGGACCAGGATTCATCTTCTCCGGAATAATAGCGGCCGTCATTTAAATTAAAAACGACGAAAAAGGTACTACCACGATGATATTCCCATCGAAACACAATCGTTCCCACCCAGTTATTAATTTTAAAATCAGGATTCCCATTGTAGGAAAATGGGGTTAAATCCCGGGTCTCCGGTGCCATCAGTTTATAAAATTTCTGATAATCCATATCCACCCTGAAAGGTTGCAGGAACATCTCCAGGGAAAGGTCCGGCGTGAAGGCCCAGTTTAACCGTAGGCGAATATCATTAGTGAATTGTTTCGATTCAGCGTAAATGATACTGGTATCGGCCGTTGTTTCAACTATCCCCACCCACTCCATGGAAGCGGGGGTCAAATCCCGAGTAGCTTCCAAGTTGAGCTGAATATTATCACTGGGTTTCAGGGACAGAGTCAACCCGACGCGGTAGCCCCAATCCCGGTATTCCCCCCGGCCGATTCCAAGCATTGGTTTAACCATGATATTTTTACGACGATCGCTTTGCACCCAAACATAAACATAGCCATTGTCTTCGGTTTTAAACGCCCAGGCCCGATCATCCTTGAAGGTGTCATTATCATTAAAAGCAGCAAATTCAAAATAGAAGCCCAGACCAAAGCTCCAGTAATTTTTCAGGGTGTTATTTTGATTGACTTCAACGGAGCGGGATAAAATCAGCCCGTCTCCCCTTCCCGCCACTTTTAATCGTAGCGAAAGATCATTGTTCAAATATTTTCCCCAGGGATCCTGCTTCCGCAGTCTTCCCCTGACCATGGACCACCAGGTATTATTTCGTTTTAAAAAACCCAGATCATTGATCTGAAAATGTCGATCACTCCACCCGAAACCAGTTTTCACTTCCCACCACTTGGGGTCCGTATAACCAACAAAAAAACGGCCGGCACCGCCCCGTTCTTCTTCCCGTTCGGATGCTGCCAGTTGTCCTGAAAGTGACAGCGCATTATCCAGAAAATTCAGATTCCAGTCTGAATTAAATACCGTGGCTCCGCCTGCTTTTTGGCGGCGGGTGTCGGTTGCCATTAAACCAATATTAGAATTAGTGTTAAAAAGCGGTTTTTCGATCCGCCCGATGAAATAATTGGAATAGGGCTCCAAAAGAAATTTCTGCCGTTTAACAGTGTCGGCAACTGTCTTTTCCAAAACACCGTATTCCTGATTAGTAACACTTTCGATTAGACCATAGGCGACGCCCTTCTCCGTGTGGCCGATGATTTTTACGGCGCCTAGAATTTTAGTTACCATCGGTTGCCAAATAATCTGGCCTTCGTTTGGGGAAAAATATCCCGGTCTTTTCCCGATCCGACGGGAGTGAAACAACTGAATCCGGTTATTGAAAAACGAACCTCCTTCCACAAAAAAGGGGCGTTTCTCCTCATAAAAAGTTTCAAAGGCGGTCAAATTCAGAACAGAAGGATCCGCCTCCACCTGGCCGAAGTCGGGGTTAAACGTGAAATTGGCCGTAGCACTGGACAGCAGCCCGTATTTTAAATCCAGACCGACATTGTGGGTTAATCTCGAATCTCCCACATTATCTTGACCAGAAAGGAAATAGGGCAGAACCTCTAACCGCTTCGGCGCCGGAATCCGGTTCAACCCCTTCATGATGCCAAACCGGGACACGATCCCCAGGGACCCTTTAGGTGTTCCGGGCCATTGGACAGTTTCCTGAAGACGATAAATGTTTCGTTCAAACTTCACGCCCCAGATCAGTTCCTCAGCGGTGGAAAACTGTAAAACGGAGAACGGGATCTGCACTTCGGCATACCACCCCAGACTATCTTTTGAAACGTATGCTTCCCAGACCGTATCCCAACTGAGGTCATATTCCCGGTCTTTGGAAACAAAGACATCCAGTTTCACTCCGGCCGCGTTAATGTTAAACAGATAGCCGGTTTGATCATCATTTTGGGAATCAAAGCCCACACCGACCCAGTCAGAATTATAATTAAAGCCCATTTGCCAATCGTCTCTGCGGGTCATTCGTCCGGTAATTTCTCCCGGTTGAGCGTCATAATTTTTAAATGCTATGTAGAGATTTTCATCATCATAAAGAATCCGCACTTCCGTTTTTTCCGACGGACTGGCCAGGTCCAGGGGATCAATTTGTAAAAAATCCACAACCGGCTGCGCTTTTGACCACTGGATTTCATCCACTACACCATCGATTAAAGGAGCTGTCTGAATTCGGGTGGCCCGGGCAACTTTTTGCTGCAGCGATGTCTCTGAGATTTGAAAACGAAAAGAGTCACCAGCCGCCAAAACAGTGAAAGCGGTGGTCAAAAAGAAGAAGCGAATTGATTGCATTAATTAATACTAAAAATAACTTACTGCACAGAATACTAAGGTGGGGAAATTAATACTCGAAGTTATTACCTCCAAAAGCCTTGATAGCTATCCTGCTGTTAATAATTGATAAATCATATCCTGAAGTTTATCTGGTTTCACCACCCGTTTGGCATGACCGTATTTCACCAGCCAAGTAGTAGTCTGAAAATCCCGCGATACTTTCTGCCCGGTGTATTGTTCAATCACCCGTTTACCGGAAAAGCCGATATTCCCGGCATTATATTCAAACAGTTGCCTCCCCCGGGATCCATAGCCGATGGCAACACCGCCCAGAGTGGGATCGGTAATAATCGTGATCAACGGTAGCCCGGCCCGTTCCAACCTTGTTAGAGCAACATGCACCTTGGGAATACTCACCATGGAAGAACAACCTTCGTGCATGCGGGCGCCTCCGCCGGCGGCCTGAATAATGAGCGGAAATTGTTCTTGCAGGGCCACTTCTACAGCCCGCCATAATTTTTCCCCGCTGCTCATACAAAACGAACCGCCAAAAAAACCAAAATCGGTGGCACAGAAAACCACCTCCCGGCCATTTATTTTACCATTACCGGTAATCATAGCAGTGGCTAAACCGGTTTCCTCCCGGGTACGGGATAACTTTTCCCGGTACCCAGGAAATCCTAAAATATCTTTATCCAGGATGAATTGCGTTTCCGGATGTTCCTGAAAGGAATCAGGATCCAGCACCAGGTCAATGTAATCCCAGGCTGATCGCCGGAAATAACGATGACCGCAAGTATCACAGACGAAATTTTCCTCCTCCAAGGATTCAAAATGAACGGGATCATAAATACGTTTTCCATTAGAATCCACGCAACCACGGTGACGGGCAATGAAACCCTCGGCACCCGGTTCCGGAATTCTGGATATCCGGGCTTTGTATAGGGTAACTGTATCCGGCGGGATTTCGGTCCACTGCCCCACCGTAGACCAGTGTTCTATCCGTCGATCAAATAAAGCTTCCCGGGGTAATTCCATTAAATGTTTTACCTGTTTACACAATACTTTGAATACTGACTCCCGCACTTTATCGGGATTCAGGTGGGCCGGTCCTCCCGGTTCGGGAACCAGCTCATCCACAATCTGAACGGCGTGTCCTTCCCGGGAAGTGATCCGGGAGGCTGCCGCAGCTTCATTGGCATGGCGACGGTCATGGTAAAGAATTGAAGAACAGGCCTCCGGCGTAATCACCAGATAGGTAGAATGTTCCAGGGCCAGAGTTACATCCGTTCCTGTCAGGGCGATGGCGCCCCCGCTGCAGGCCCGGTTAATAATAATGGAAATTGTCGGTACGTCCGCCTCCACCAGCGCTTGAATGGTATCACCAATCCGCCAGGCAATTCCTCCCGCCTCTGAAATTTCCGTGGGATCGGCTCCGGCCGTATCAACAAACAGAATGATTAAACGGTGTTCTGCATTTGCTAATTGAACAGCGGCAACAGCCCGTTCGTAGGATACCGCTGTCGGCATTCCATGATTCCATTTTCGAATCTCAGTTGGATCCTGAAAAAATTTCCTCAATTTCCCATAATCGGAAGTGGGACTACTCTGTTGACCGATTAACATTACCGGTACCGATTCCCCCTCCACTAACAATTCCGCCCGGTGTGTCTGAATAATACAGGATCCTAATTCATCGCTGGAGAGACACTCTTCGACCCTGTTAAAAATTCCCAGGTAATCCAGGTATTTCGGCCGTTCCGGATGGAAGGAAAGCAGGTATTTCTTATATTCAGAAAGTCCTGAGAGGGGGTCGGGTGAATCCCATAATTGACCATCCTTCTCAAATGGTAAATAATAATGCTGCTTACTGGTCATCAGTAGCTGAGTTACTCCACTAAAGGCGTTCAGCAATCAATTCGGCTATATCGTAAACTTTCATGGTTTCATCCTGACCGGTAACCTTAAGGGCATCCTCCAGCATAATCATGCAGAAATTACAGGAGGTGGCAACTGTTTCCGCCCCCACAGCAATCGCTTCTTCAAACCGTTCAACATTAATCCGCTTTCCGGTCTTGATTTCATACCACATATTTCCGCCACCGGCCCCACAGCAAAAACTTTTATTCTTCGTCCTTTTCATCTCCAGGACATTGCCATCACTCCCGATTACTGATTCCAGAACCCGCCGGGGAGCAGCATACTCCCCCAAATGCCGTCCCAGATAACAGGGATCGTGAACAGTTACCTTTTGGTTCAGGGATTGCTCCGGTTTAATTTTCCCTTCCTTCAGCAGCCCGGAGATAAACTGGGAATGGTGAACCACTTCCAATTCAAACCCCAGTTTACGATAATCATTCTTCAGGGTTGTCAGACAGTGAGGGCATTGGGTAATAATTTTCTTAATGCCATATTTTTTAAAGGTCTCAATATTTTGTTCGGCCAATAGCTGAAAGAGATATTCATTCCCCATCCTGCGGGCAGAATCTCCGGTGCAGGATTCTTCATTCCCCAGAATGGCAAAATCCACTTTGGCTTCAACCAGTATTTTCACCACTGCCCGGGAGATATCTTTCCCGCGATCATCATAGGCACCGGCACACCCGGCCCAATACAAATATTCGGTCGATTTTTTATCCCGCATCACCGGTATTTCCAGCCCCTCCGCCCATTTTTCCCGGTCTTCCCGGGCCATTCCCCACGGATTCAAGTAAGTTTCCATTTTGTTAAACCGGTCAATCGCCTCCTGGGGAAACTTACTTTCCATTAATACCAGGTCCTGACGGATCCTTAAAATATCCACCATTGGTTCATTACCTACCGGGCAGACTTCCACACAGAAACCACAGGTAGTACAGGACCAGGCCGCTTCTTCCGACAACAGCCATTGGGTAACCGGTGTTTCCGTAGATTTTCCATTCACTAAATCCACCAGATGCTGATTGAAGAAATAGCGTTTATTAATCTCAACTGCAGCCGGCGAAAGTTCCTTTCCGGTGACCGTGGCCGGACAGGCATCCTGACAGCGGTTACACATGATGCAGGCATATCCATCCAGCAATTCCTTCTGCGGTAATTGTTCGATTCTGGAAACACCAAATTGTTCAACCGCATCGTCTTCCAGGTCCATTTTTTCCAAAGCAGTCAGTGATTTTGAACCGTTGGAGGCCATATGATTGAGGGGTCCCATGAACAGATGGGCGTGTTTGGAGTAGGGGAAATAGGGTAAAAATGCCAGGATCAAACCTAGGGCCAGCCACCAGAAGAGGTGGTGCCAGAAAATCAATCCCGATTCAGGGATATTAATCCAGAAAGAAGCAATCAGAGTAGCGGTGGGCTGACTCCAATCCGGACCACCTTGAGCCACTTCAACGCTGGCTCCCAACAGTCTGGAACCAACGTGAAAAAGAATGAATAAACCCACAATCAGGGAATCGATCCAAACCCCTCTCCGGGTATCGTCATTCAACAGTACCGGTGCCGGGATTTTCAATCGGGAATCACCAACAATGAAACGCCGGATCAGAAAAACAATTACACCAATCAATACCAGCAGACTGAAAATATCTACGAATATTCGGTACACGCTTCCGATCCAGTGTTGGGGAAAGAACTGAAATCCGGATACCATTCCGTAAAAAACGTCAATCAGGTTTACCAACATGTAGAGCGTAAAACCCCAGGCAACAAAGGCATGAACAGCGCCGAGCCAGGGGCGGGTTTTAAACAGCGTAATCTGGCTGACCAGAACATAAAATCCCTTCGGCCAGCGGGAAAGAACCGTTTTCCAGTTGAGCGGTTGCGTCCCCCGACCGATTACCATGAACATTCGTCTAAACGTCACCATGGATAATCCAAGGGACAACAGAACAATAATAATAAATACAATTCTTTCAGCAATCGTTAACATGGGGTTGCCCTTTTAAGACTAAATCTAATTGGAAAATATTATTACTGGGACTGTAATACAGCCGTTAGTTGGGGAATGATTTCCAGAATATCCCCCACTATACCGTAATCAGCCAGTTCAAATATAGGCGCCTCCGGGTCCTTGTTGATGGCAACAACTTTTTTTGAACCCTTCATTCCAACCACATGTTGAATAGCTCCCGAAATTCCCAGTGCAAGATACAGCTTTGGTGAAACTGTTTGACCAGAACTACCCACCTGGCGGGAAAAAGGCAGCCAGCCGGTATCCACTACCGGTCTGGAAGAACCCACTTCTCCGCCAATTGCTTTGGCCAAATTAAAAATAATAGGAAGATTTTCTTCCTTACCAATCCCCCTGCCCACCGATACAATAATATCGGCTGCCGTCAAATCCACATCACCCGTATCCGCCTGAAAAGGATCTTCAGATTTTGTTCGGATCATCTCCCGGCCGAGATCCACGGTCAGGGATTTAATTTCAGCATTACCCCGAGCAATATGATCACCCTGAAAAGCTGCCGATTGAAAACTGATTAAATAGGGTGGCTCTCCCTGCGGTTCGATCTTACCAGCCAACTTGGAATGCATGATTAGTTTCGTAAATACTACCTTACCGCTTTCCACCTCCACGTTTATATTATCGACCAGAAATGGTCTTTTCAGTTGCGCGCTGATTTTAGGAACGTAATCCCGTACCTGGTAGGTATGACCAAATAAGACATAGGTCGGATTTAATTCCAGTATTACCTGCTTTACGGCCTCAGTATAACTCTCTGCGGAATAACTTCCCAGTTGATCATGTACAATAGTCAGGACTTCTGACAGATCGAATTCGGCAGCTTGTTCAGCCAGGGTTTGGGCGTTTGGCCCCAGAGCTACGGCGCCGATGCTGAGTTCCAGTTCAGATCCCATTTTCTGAGCCGCCACCATCGTTTCGATACTCATCCGGTGGATGGCACCTTTACTTTCTTCCAGTACGACTAAAATATCCATACTCCGCTTCCTAAAGAATTTTAATGTCCGTTTTAAAGGCCTCAACCAACTTATCCACAATTTCCTCCGTGGACCCTTCCAGTATAACCGTCTTTTTCTCACTGTGGGGTATGAATACCTGAGTCAGGGTTTGCCGGGAAGTAGCAGCTGGGATTTCAACCTCTTTAATCTCTTTTTTCTTAGCCCCCATGATCCCTTTCAGGGATGGATAGCGGGGCAGATTAATTCCGGATTGAATCGTAATGCTGGCCGGTAATGGTAAGGTAATCCATTGAAACCAACCCGATTCCAGTTCCCGCTTAACTTTCAAGGACCCATTAACCATTTCAGTTTCCACTACCAGGGTGGCCGTGGTCATATTCAATAATTCACCCAGGATGACACCGGTTTGACCCGAACCGATATCATCCGATTGCAGGCCGGAAAAAACCAGATCAACATTTTCCTCTGTTAATACTTTGGCAAATTGGTCTGCAATAGTCAGGGGATCAATATTCTCCGCTGTATCCGTTTTAATATGGATTGCACGATCTGCTCCCTTCGCCAATGCTTCACGGATTACTTTCTGGACCCGGTCCGGCCCCATGGAAACAACAATCACATCCGTAGGTTCATGGGACTCTTTAATCCGTAACGCTTCCTCCAGGGCATAATTATCACTTTCATTCATCTCAAAAGTAACGGAGTTTTCTTCAATCCAGGTACCACTGGGATTCAGTCGCAGATGCGATTCAGACCCCGGGACTTGTTTAACCAATACTGCAAGTTTCATAATTGTTTAAATCCTGTCTAAGAAATAAGGCCAATAATATCGTTTGTAATGATAAAAAAGTTAAGATACAGGTGAAGGAAATACAAGGCCATAAAACAGATAGATATATCCGGTTTTAATTCACTTTTTCTAAATAAACAATAATTTTCCAGAATTGAATCAAACGGTTTTAAATTGAAAGCATGAGTAATCTGATGACAATTATTGTAGCCAACGTATTATTTATCATCGGTTCATTAGTATTATTATGGAGCCTGAAACGCTGGTTTGAACGGCGAAAAATAAGAAAAAAAGACTGAATTATTTTCACATCAAGAAATTAAAAAATTGTTTGAACGTGAGGCTTCATTGTGCTACTTTCGGTGCAAATGTTTGAAGTTTCCTTTGGGAAACTGCACCAATTCGAACGAATACACAAAGGAGAAGACATGAATTTCAGACTGCTTAAACTATCTTCAATTGTTATTTCTTCCATCCTCATATTTAATGGATGCGAATCCGATAAAAATGAAGGACCTAAACTTGGTGATATTGTTGGTACCTGGGATATTACTGCCTTAACCGGAACTTATACCCGCGATGTATCCCTGCCAGCCTCCTATCCCGCTGACACGGTTTTTAAGCTGACTGCCAGCTGGAAAGATGGTTCAACGGTATTGGGAGCCCTGGCCTCAGTCGCCGATTTAACCATGCTGGAACTGGAAGATGGCGATGCGGCACCTGGTTTCCCGGTCACGGCTGCTTATGATGCTGCCGGACTAACAACCTATGGTATTGCCATGACAGCCGTGTTTGAGGATGCTTCCACAAAAGGTGGTACCGGTACCTATAAACTGAACGGGACTTACCCCACTATCAGGCTGGACGAAGCCAATTGCGAATCCTATTCCACGGTGGCTCAAATTGCCGACCAGGGAGACTACACTGTTGAGTATGATGCCACCGGTAACGGAACGCTGGCAATCAGCCCGGATATCAACTTAGGCGATCAGGTTCTACCTCCATTTGATGATGGAACCGTAGAGTTTGGTGTCGATGCTAAATCGTTAACTCTCAAATTCCTTGACCGTGATTCCCATGACTCCCGTTATACCGAGATCATGGATTCCTGGAGCGAAACCGATAATCGCGTTAACCAGGGAATCAATGCCCTGCCGGTTGATGCAACTACCGGCGCCTTCGGCTTAACCGGCGATCTGGCTACTGAAGGTTATGTCATGGATGCTAAACTGGCGGCCTGGGGTGGTTATATGACATTTTATGCCCTGGCCATCAATGTGGAAACTGCGGCCAAAGTAACTGACGTAAAAAACCCACTCACCGATCTGGATAATAGCGGTTCCATCGACGCCACCGATATGATCATTTATATGCATGCCGACAATCTGGCATCCGCCGGTTCAGTATCGCAACTGGGTGTTCCCTATGCCATGCTGGTGGACAGCAGTGACCCGACCACACCTGTTCCTGTTAATGACAGTGCTGATGATTTTGATGTTGCCAACGCCGGCGCTGGTGGCAAACTCACATATGAAATCAATGGTATGTGCTTCCCGATCAATGAATTGATTGATTTCGACACAGATTGGGATCGCGTCGAATAATCTCCTTTTCTCGCAAGTGTATCGTTCACAGAACTGGGGGTGGCCTACCACCCCCAGTTTCATTTCAACAAACAATTAATTAACCAGAGGTTACTCAGTAGCTATGAAGAAACTAATGGTTTCGTTGATTGCCTCCGTTTTCAGCCTGACAACTGCTCAAAATACAATTGTCACCGGGTTAGTGACCGACCGTGAGAACGGTAGTATATTAATGGGGGCTAATGTTCTTATTTCCTCAGACAATCTAACTACTGGAGCTGCTACTGATTTTGACGGGCGGTTCACAATTCCTGACATTCCTCCTGGTATCTATCGTCTAAAGGCGACCTACATCGGATATAAAAACTTCGAACAAACAATTTCCATTACCGGAGAACAAGTACGATTTGAATACAATATTCAACTGGCGGTTTCCGCTATTCAGTTACAGGAATACGTTGTCACTGCCAGTCGTGGAAAACGGGAAAAGATTACTGATGCTCCGGCCGCTGTATCAATTATTTCAGAACTTAAAATCAGGAATGCCAGCAATCCTAACTTAGGTGATTATTTTAAGAATATTAAAGGAGTGGATTTTACCTCCTCGGGATTAGACAGTTACAACCTGAGTGCCCGGGGATTCAATTCCAGCTTCAGCAGTCGCTTACTGACCCTGACTGATGGTAGGATGGCCAATGTTCCCTCACTGCGACTGATTGCTTATAATACAATTCCACTCACTTCTGATGATGTGAAACAGATTGAAGTGGTGTTGGGTCCTTCCTCGGCTCTTTACGGTCCTAATGCCCATAGCGGCGTTGTCAATATTATTTCCAAACGTCCCTTTGAATCCAAGGGAACCGTTGCTGGTTATACGATCGGGACCAGAGAATTCAATAAATTCCAAGCCCGCCATGCCGGAACAATGGGAAAACTGGGTTATAAATTATCCTTTGTTAATTTCACGGCCTATGATTGGGAGTCAGTAGAAGAAGAAGAAAAGAAACCCCACTTAAAGCCCTGGGTTGAGAAAGGCGGCAGTTACGGGGAAGAATTGGATAAACTTTTCGATGACGGACAGGCCACCTGGGATGGATGGAACATTAAAATTGATAATGATGATGACGGTAAAGTAGACACAGTCTTGCTTAAAAAAGATAATATCATACCAGATCGCGATGGTGACGGATTACCTGATGTTCCCGATTTTAATATAAAAAACCGCCGTTTTGACCTGCGCATGGATTACAATTTTTCTCCCGAACATTTTGTCAGCCTGAATTTTGGTCAGGCGTTAGCAACCAATATTAATATTACGGGCGTAGGTCGCTACCTGGCCCAGGATTGGAATTACCGCTTTTATCAATTACGCTGGGTCTATAATAATTGGTTTGCACAAGCATATCTCAATACCAGTAATTCCGGTAACACAGTTAATATGCGCACCGGACAACATGTTATTGACCACTCCAAATTTTTTCACTTTCAATTCCAGCACCACATTGAATTCCCCCGTTTCCTGAACTCCACCTTCGTCTGGGGTGGGGATTATCAACGCACTATGCCGGAAACGTTTGGAACCATATTACCGGATGGGACCGGCGGCCGGAACCCGGTAAGTTTCGGTAATGACAAAAAGGATAATGACGGTGACGGTAAAATCGATGAATGGGATGAATTGATTGTGACCAATGAATACGGTGTGTATGCCCAACTTCAATCCGAATTAACGGACCATATAGAGTTTATTCTCTCCGGACGATTGGACCTCCATAGCGCTCAGTTAGACAGCAATGGTTTCCGTTTTCTGGCCGATCCGTTAGGTGGCGGTACATTTAAATATTTTCCTCAATGGTCTCCTAAAGTCGGTCTCCTGTGGAAACCCGATGATAACCAGACCTTTCGATTGACGGCGGCCAGAGCCTTCAATACACCGTCTTCCCAAGGGCTGTATCTTGATTTACTGGCCGCCATTTATAATGTTTTCCCGGTGGAAGCCCGCGGGAATAAAGATGGCTATACCTATTTGCGCAATAAATCCGGTTCCCTGATGATGTATGACGTCCGTGGCGGCTCCTATTCCGAATTTCGTCTGACTGATATTCCTGAAAACGGTGTTCTGTACATTCCAGAAGTTCTGGGCAGAAAAGGACGTTTCGTGAATCCTGTGGATTATACTAAAATAGATCCGGTGAAATCAGAAGTAGTCTGGACCTATGAATTCGGGTACGCCGGGTTAATCGGTGAACGGGTCCGGGTAACTATGGATTTGTATTACAGTACCTATAGCGATTTTGTCAGCGATCTGACCTGGGTCACACCGGTGGTATTGGATACTTCCAGCGGTTTTTATTCCGTGGATGATCCTGACCCTGACGTGCTGGGCTTTTTACCCCTGGCGGAACATAGTGGTATAAAGGACGGCGGTGATGGTGTCTTCGGCGCCTACTGGATCGATTACAATACACCTGAATACTGGTCCACTATTCCCGACGGTTGGTGGGATCGCCCCATCGATGCCAGAAAAGGAACCGATGTAGTGATAGTGAACGGAGATACACTCGGAGCCTGGTGGTCTGATGATAAAGTGGATTTCACTAACCCCATTGAACTCGTTCTAACCAACATTAACTATGGCAGGATCAGTCTTTGGGGTATGGATGCCAGTATTTACGCTTTTCTCACCGAACGGATCACGGCAGACGTTAATTTTTCGTATCTCGGCCGAACCAGGTTTTGGAATTTCCTGACCCGCTCATACGATCCTATCAATGCTCCCCAGTTTAAAATTAATGCCACTCTGGCCTACAATGTTGAACACGGACTGTTTGGTAATATCGGTTTTCGCTACATTCCACAATTTGACTGGTCTGCCGGAGTCCATTTTGGGACGATTCCAACCTATTTTATTATTGATACTATGATTGGGTATAAAATTAGCCAGCGTTACAGTTTGTTACTTAATATCAAAAACCTCAATGGAGATAATCATCGCGAAATTGTTGGAGGACCAAAATTGGGGCGGCATATTACCATAAAATTCACAACCAATTTTTAATCATAAAAATAAAAAAGCCCCATTTGAAACGGGGCTTTTTTAAAAATAAGCAGGACCTCGGGAACTCTGGGAGCGGGGGAACAACCAGACTTCTCTTGTGGTAGTCCTGCTTAAAAGGTGACAGAAATTATAGCCACATTTCACATCCAACAAGTCTTTTTTCTAACAACTTTAACAATGAAAACGAAGAATTGGGAATTCTGCTGACCGTGCTGAAAATACTGGATCAGATCGATAAAATTATTTTCCGTTTCGTGAACACGACCCTGGCTAATCCCCTGTTTGACTGGATCATGCCGATTATTACCAACCAGATATATTGGATTGCCCCGCTGGTTATCCTGTGGTTTTATTTAATACTCTTTAAAGGCAATCGCGGGAAAATCACAGGGATTATCATTTTGCTGACCCTTGGATTCACTGATTATTCCACCGTTGAAATCTTAAAGCCGGTTTTTGGCCGGCTACGGCCTTATCTTCAGATGACGGAAGGGATCCGCACGTTAACTCACACCGGAGGACATTTCAGTTTTGTCTCTGCCCACGCCGCTAATTCCTTCAGTTTTGCTGTTATTCTAACGTACTTCTACCCCCGGTTTAAAAAATATTATTACAGCCTGGCAGCCCTGGTCGCCTTTTCCAGGATTTATGTGGGTGTCCATTTCCCCGGCGATGTTATCTTTGGTGCTTTATACGGCTATGGTGTCGGCTGGGCGATTTTAAGCCTGTGGGTCATCATCCGAATGCGGGAATTAAAAAAAGGGAAAACCTGGCCGCGATATTAATCCGAGCGTTTCTCAGCCCCGGTATCAAAAAGTTTAGTTAGGGAGGGAACCCTCGGGTGGTTTTACCGGATAGTCGCCAAAGCCAGGCTGGTTAGGTGATTGAATTTCACCATGCTTGGATTCAAATTTCTTAATATTATCCCCTAATGCCCTTAAAAATGCCTTGGCATGGGGCGGTGCCATAATCACCCGGCTGTGTACTTTCGCCTTGGTAACACCCGGTAATATCCGGGTAAAGTCCATAACAAACTCCGCCGGCGAATGGGTTACAACAACAAAATTGGAATATTCTCCCTCACTGACGGTCGTATCCAGTTCAATATTTATCTGTTGAACCTTTTTCTTTTCTTCCATGGTACTCCCCAGGTTTAAAAACCGTCGAATTCCCGGCGGTTAAATTCCTCCCAATCTTCTTCAATGCCTTCAAAATCTTCGTAATTTTTTATATCGTCTTGTTGCTGCTGTTCTTTATACATCTCCATTTCAGTCTCGTATAAACTGAAAGTGTCCTTCTTTTTTTCAAATTCAGACGGATCTACATCTTCCTCCTCATCAGGATCCAGGCGTTCCACGTCTTCACTATACACTTCAACATCAAAAAAGTCCAAATTTTCTACAATACCATTGGTCATGAGGTATTCCAGAAAATCCAGATATTTCCGGTCCTTCAAGTCAGTTTTGCAGCGTTTGCAAACCAAAGACTCTTTCAGATCCACTTCTTCCAAGGTGGATTCACATACAGGGCAGATTATTCCTTCTAACATTAATTTTTTCCTCTGAAATCGGACGAGAATATAATTGGGGGCATCTACCCCGTCAACCCCTTTTCAACGCTTTATAAAGATATCTTGCAGTACTTTCTTTTCATTCGGTGAAAATGATTTTCCCCGGCGTTCAATGACTATGTTGGTCATTTCCATAAATTTTTCCCACCTGAAAACATGATGTTTTCCATTTACAAACCAGGTGAAAGGCCGTAACGTTTTAGGTGGGAATCCGGGAGTAACCACCATACAACCGGGGCCTAATACCGCTCCCGTATTCAGGACCGTGCCAATAGCTGTTTTCACATGATCCCCGATAAAACAACCGACATGCAATAAATTGGTATTCACAGTCGATTCTCCCGCCTGCACTGTAACCGGGGTGTAATTATTTTTCAAATTACTGCTGGTCGTTCCGGCCCCCAGATTAATCCATTCCCCGAGAAAGGAATCACCCAGGTAACCATAATGTACTTTATTGGAGAAGCCCTGGACAATGACATTGGCCACCTCTCCGCCAATTTTACATCCGGGACCAATGGCGCAGTTCGAAATATGAGCAAAAGGTTTAATTATAGAATCTGAACCAATATATACCGGTCCTTCTAAAAAAGTCAGCGGTTCAATCCGAACTTTATCCTCAATAATAATCGGTCCTCTGGTGGCGTCCAGAACGGCTCCGGGGGAAACAGCAGACTCCTTACCGATGAAAAGCTTGTCCTGATTTATAAAATGGACATCCGGCAGGCGATCCGGAATTACCCCCAATTGAAAATTCTTTGAATCATGTTGAATTAGCCCTGGCATGGATTCCAGAATGTTCCATAAATAGCGACAAATATAAGGGGTCATTGCTACCGAAGGGATTTCAGCAGGAATTGATCCTTTCAAAGGACCCCCACGCTCTAACCATTTTTTCCCTTCGTCCATAGAAAGTTTTGCTCCAACCACTGTATCGGCCATGCGATAAACAGCGGAAGATCCCTGAACGATGGTCTGGATTTCCTCCGCTCTCCAGAGTACGTTCCCCAGTAACCAGACTGCTGCTTCCACTTCCAACGGATTTACCAGAAATTCAGAATACCTTTCCCGGCACAGAGCCTCCAACTCCGGCCGAACAATCAGACCAACTTCAGTAACATCAATCATCTGAAGCGTACGTTCCAGAAAAGTAAAAGGACCAGTTCTCAAATCAAAAGAAGGGCGCGTCAGCGATAGCGGATTTAAGTCACTAATATGGTTATTTTCAAAAATGTAGATTTTCATTCGATTCCCAGTAATTGCAATAGTTCCCGGACACCGGCCTGCAGGGGGTCTGATTGATTGATCTGGATCAAAATGTTGTAATAGTCCTCTGTATCTTCCGAGAAGAAGCCAATTCGTACAGGGGCTTGAATCATGGTGGAAACTACCAGTGCTTCCGGTGAAAATTCCTGATTTAAATCAAAGCAGGCATCTCCTTTAATTTGATCTAAATGGTCCTGCAATTCCTTCCGGGGATAGCCCCATTTATTTAGGTCGGATTCAGAATACAGCAGGAAACGGTCGAAATTTTCCAGATTGAATAAATTCCCCACCTCTGCTCTTCCAACCATTATAATGTTGATTTTTGGGGTGGGGCCAATGGCATTTTTCAGCGATAACAGGAATCGCCGGCTGAAATCAAACTGGAGCCGATCAGTGGGTAATAACAGAATTAAATCGGTGATGGAACGCCCGTCAGTGGTTAAGGTACCCGGTCCGGATGAGGGACTTTTGCGCCAACGCATTCGGGTCCACCAGAGCAATAGTTTTGTCTTAGCGGGTATCGTCATAGCGAAATAAGTGGAACCATTTCAAATTTCTTCCTGTTATTATGGGATACAAAAATAGTATTAACTTCGCCAGTTCTTAAAAGGATAAAATCAGTGAGTGTCAGAAAAAAAATATTATGGGGTAGCCTTGGTTGGGTCCTGGGAGGGCCAATTGGTGCCATCATCGGCTTCAGCCTGGCACAAATGTCCGAAGCCCAGGGCGGCAGTGGAGTGAGGGGTTACTCCGGGTTCCAGTCCCGTTCATACCCCAAAACACAGGCAGGAGATTTCATTGTTTCGTTGCTGGTCCTCTTTGCCGCTGTAATGAAAGCAGACCGGGAATTAAAGCGATCTGAACTGGAGTATGTAAAACGGTTTTTATTAAAGCAATTCAGCCAGCTGCAGGTTCAGGATTTCATGATTCTGTTCAAGGATATTCTGAAGCAGGATTATCCCCTACGGGATGTTTGCCGACAAATCCAGCGTTCAATGGATCATCCCAGCCGGCTGGAACTGATTCATGTACTTTTCGGCCTTTCCCAGGCTGATGGCTACGTTCATAAGAATGAAATCGATATCATTCAAACCATCGCCCGGTATTTGAATATTAATCAACAAGACTTTGATTCCATCAAAGCCATGTTTGTAAAGGACTCCCGGGCAGCCTATAAAATCCTGGGTGTAGAGCGTGATACTGCCGATCAGGACATCAAAAAAGCCTATCGGAGAATGGCCTCCAAATACCACCCGGACAAGGTCAGCCACCTGGGAGAAGATTTACGCCAATTAGCGGAAGAAAAATTCAAATCAGTGAACGAAGCATTCCAAACCATTAAAAAGGAACGAGGCTTCGCGTGAAGAAAAAGGAAGCAGCCGGTTCCTACCCCTTTACCCGTGGAATTTATCCTGAAATGTACCGGCAGAAACTGTGGACCATGCGCCAGTATTCGGGGTTCACCTCCGCCAGGGAATCCAACCAGCGCTATTTATATCTATTGAAAAATGGAGTGACCGGCCTGTCGGTTGCTTTTGACCTTCCTACTCAAATCGGTTACGATTCTGATCACCCCATGGCCGAGGGGGAAGTCGGAAAAGTGGGGGTACCCATAGCGACCATCAGGGATATGGAATTGCTGTTCAACAATATCCCCCTGGACCAGGTCTCCACTTCCATGACCATCAATGCCACTGCAGCTATTCTGCTGGCCATGTATATTGTTACGGCTGAGCGAAAGGGAATTCCACTTGAAAAATTGCGGGGGACAGTCCAAAACGACATTTTGAAAGAATACGTTGCCCGGGGAACCTACATCTACCCGCCGGAGCCCTCTCTGCGGTTGGTAACAGATATTTTTGATTTTTGTCATTCCCACGTACCCAAATGGAATACAATTTCAATTTCAGGGTATCACATCCGCGAAGCAGGCAGCACCGCCGCCCAGGAACTGGCTTTCACCTTTGCCAACGGCATTGCTTACGTCCAGGCGGCCATTGACCGCGGAATGCAGGTGGACGAATTCGGCGCCCGGTTATCCTTCTTTTTCAACGCCCATAATGGATTTTTAACGGAAGTGGCCAAATTCCGGGCTGCCCGGCGCCTGTGGGCTACGATCATGAAAAACCGCTTCAAAGCCACTAATCCAAAAGCCATGATGTGCCGGTTCCATGTTCAAACCGGTGGTTCCACCCTTACCGCCCAGCAGGTAAAGAATAATGTTGTCAGAACCACTATTCAGGCCCTCTCCGCCATCCTGGGGGGGACTCAGTCACTCCACACCAATGCCTTTGATGAAGCTCTGGCCCTGCCTACGGATGAATCCGTAGCCCTGGCCCTTAGAACACAGCAGATACTGGCCCATGAATCCGGTGTCAGCGATTATATTGACCCCTTTGCCGGGAGTGAAGTTGTGGAGGCTTTGACCGACTCATTAGCAGCGGAGGTCCGGGAAATCATTACTGAAATTGATAATATGGGCGGCGCAATCGCCGCCATTGAATCCAACTGGATTCAGGATGAAATTGCCCGGAGCGCCTACCAGTACCAACAGGAGATTGATTCAGGCAAACAAATCATCGTTGGCGTCAACAAATACCAGGAGGGAAAGGATTCCCAACCCGAATTGCAAGCGATTGATCCCCGGTCGGTACAGGAGCAGGTTCTGTCGGTAAAAACCTTTAAACAGCAACGTAATAACAATTCGGTGCAAAACCGTCTCAACGATTTGAAGGTCAGCGCCACCGGAACTGATAATCTGGTGAAACCCATTATTGAATGCGTCCGGGCTGACTGTAGCCTGGGTGAAATTGCCGATACCTTAAGAACGGTTTTCGGTGAATACAAATCGCATTAATTATTCTGATTCAATAATCCTGTTTTTTCTAATTTTTCCGGTGGTGTAAACTCCCACCTTTCCGTAACCTGTTCTAACTGAATTTTAGGGAACATCTCATGCTGGAACAGGTAAAGAAGACACCTAACAACCATAATTTAAACAAGGAATAACACTAATGAAAAACGGTATCATAGCCAGCATTTTAGCCGTATTTCTGGTTTCCTGCGGAAAACAGACCGCGCCGCCTCTCAACACGGATTCAACCGCTGACAGCGCCGGGGTCAATAATACCAGCGCCCGTTTCGAACTCCCAAAGAAGCCGAATCCTGATTTAGCTGAAAAGATTGAAGAAAAACCAGGACCCGTTACTATTCAAACAGCCACTGCCGATGTTGAAAACAGCCCCTCAAAATCAGCGTCAGATCCAAAGGAAAAACTAACGGGGAAAATTACAGAACCCTCCCTCCCCGAAAAAACGATTCCTGTGCCAAACAAACAGAAATCCCCACCACCGGAGAAACAATTCATCACTGAAATTCCGGAAACAGAACTGGAGATTGAGCCAAAACCACTTTTCCCGGAGAAGGCCTGGGATCACTATATGGTTCTGCCGGGGGATTATCTGATCAAGATTGCCAAAAAGGAATACGATGATTTCAGTATGTGGCGTAAAATATATGTGTGGAACAAAACGGAAATCGGAGATAACCCTAACCTGATCTATCCTTATCATTTTCTGAAACTATTAAAGGATCGCCTGCAGGTTCAGGAAACTGTTCCCCAATATTTTACCTATTCCATCCAGCCCGGTGATAATCTATGGAATATCGCCGAAAAACAGTACGGAGATCCTAAAGCCTGGATTATTCTGCTGAAGGATAATGAAGGTTCCATTCAGGAGGCCAACGGTTTACTAATACCGGGGAACACCTTGAAACTCAGGCAAAAATTGGACCCTAAGGTCTGATGCAATCTCTGTGTTGTCCCTGCCACTGATAAGACGTCACCTCCGAACCCATACCCTTGGTCAACAGATTGAATATTTCCGATCGTTAGCTTCCACCAATACCACTGCCTGGGAAATTAACGGCCACGAATGTGCCAATGGTACAGTTATCCTGACGGATCACCAGACCGCCGGTAAAGGCCGGGGTCAACATGTCTGGGTTGCAACCCCCGGAAAGAGCCTGACCTTCTCCGTTATTCTAAAACCGGCGACTGACATTCAGACCACCGGATGGTACTCAATTCTCACTGGAGTGGCAGTGGCAAAAGCGCTGGAGGGCCTGGACTTGTCAGTCGGGTTGAAATGGCCGAACGACATTGTCTGGGAAGGGAAAAAACTGGGGGGCATTCTGTGTGAATCCAAAATCCGAGAACGAAAAATTCAGGCAATTGTTTTAGGAATCGGGTTAAATGTAAATGAATCTAAAGCCGACTTTTCAACTACCGCCCAGGCAACAGCCGCCTCTCTGTTTACGCTTTCAAATCAAATTCAAGTGCGGGAAGTAATACTGGGGAAGATTCTGAACCGACTGGAAGAGAAACTGGATCAATTTTACCAATATGGCCCTGAACCAATTCAGGCTAGTTGGTTGCGATACTGCAGCCATTTTAACAAGATAATTGCCTTCTCAAGGGCGGGTAAAACCCTCCGTGGTACTTTTACCGGTCTGGGGTTAAATGGGGAGGCTAATCTGGATATTGAAGGGGAAGTAGTTCAATTCAATGCGGGGGAAATCAGTACCGTTTATATTGCCTAAAACCGGTGGATCGGCGATACTTTAATCTGCACTTCAAATCCGTTAAATGCTTTTTGAACACTTGTTTCGATTTCTTGGCAGCACTTTGCTACCTGAACCTTAGAGAGGTCTGATTTCAGATTTATTCCGAACAGGATAACATTGTGTTCTTCCGTTTCAACAATGCGGATGTCATGTACATTAATCACCCGTTTGTCCTTCAGCCAGTGAGCCGCAATAAATTCATTGACTTTCCGCACCAGGGGACTCCCCGGTTTAACCGGGTCAACATGCACGGTGGGTTCTACGTTCAGCAGTGAACCGAGTTTGGTCTCCACATTTTCAGAAATATCATGGGCCCGATCAGTGGATTCTTCAGAATCAATTTCCACATGAATACTGACAAATTTATCGTGACCGTAGCTGTGGATAATAATATCGTGGGCTCCTAGAACGCCGTCCACTTCCATCACTGTTTTTCGAATACGTTCCACATCGTCAAAGGTTGGTGGTTTCCCGATCAGGTCGTCAACGGCATCACGAGCCACGGCCCAGCCGGTATAAATTAAAAATAAGGCCACTCCCAGTCCTGCCCAACCATCGATGGAGTTATAACCGAATTTACCCGCCACCATGGCGACCAGAACCATAAAACTGGAGATGGCATCGGAACGGTGGTGCCAGGCATCAGCATATAAAGTGCCGGAGGTAATTTTTTCTGAAAGATAGGTTGCGTACCGGGCGATTAATTCCTTAACCAGGATTGTGAGGCCAATGACGGCAATCATCCAACTATCGGGATGAATCACTTCCGGGTGCAGAATACGATTCACCGAGGCTTTAATAAATTCAATCCCGGCCACCGTCAATAACACGGCAATGATCAAAGTGGCGATATACTCCGCCCGTCCGTGTCCATAGGGGTGTTCATAATCTGCCGGTTTATCGGCTTCGTTGAAACCCCAGACCACTACAATAGAAGAAACCACATCGGAAAGCGTATGAATCGCATCAGCGATCACACTGATGGAACCTGCCAGGATTCCAATGATGAATTTTACCAGAAACAGGACACTATTCACCCAGATTGAAATCAGACCCTGAAATTTTCCAATCCTGCTCCGGAAAGCGGGTGAAGATTCACCCGTGGGCGGAATAAAATAATCCGTAAAAGATTCGAAAATTTTCATTTTCCTAAAATCCCTTTTACCGGATATAGGGTATTGGAGTTGTCACTAGCCAGGGCGTAGGAAAAACCATCCCTGATACTGCCGGCGCCAATTTTACCATCGATTCTCAAAGCAATATACGACACTTGCAGTGAAGGTCGATTTTTATTCTTCTTTATGATTCTCTGCAGCGCTTCTTTACAGGCATCTTCCGGTTCGTAACCCTGACGCATGAGTTCCACCACCAGGAAACTGCCGGCCGTTTTAATTACTTCCTCTCCCAGACCGGTGGCACCGGCAGCCCCCACATCATTGTCCACGTACATTCCGGCACCAATAATGGGGCTGTCTCCCACCCGGCCGTGGAGTTTAAACGCCGAGCCGCTGGTGGTGCAGGCCCCCGCCAGGTTTCCTTCCTGATCCTGCGCCAGGATCGCTATGGTGTCATGCGTATCAGTCGGTTTGGCTGTTTTTTTCGCTTGTTTAGCCTTCCACGATTCCCAATTTTGCCGGGTGAACCCGGTCAATAGTTCCACTTCTTCAAACCCATTCTTAAGGGCAAATTGTTTTGCCCCCGCCCCCACCAGCATTACATGGGGCGTCTTTTCCATGACCAAACGAGCGACGGATATGGGGTGTTTGATATTCTCGATCGCTGCCACCGAACCGGCATTTCCGTCGGAATTCATGATACTGGCATCCAGGGTAACTTTTCCCTCTGCATCGGGTATTCCACCATAGCCGACCGAATGTACTTCAGGATCGGCTTCCGGAACCCGGGCCCCGGCTTCTACGGCATCCAGGGCTGAACCACCGTTGGTTAATATTTCCATGGCAGCTACATTAGCAGGAATCCCGTGTTTCCAGGTGGAAAGTACCACTGCTCCCTTCCGGCGATTTAGCTGTAATGATTTTGCATGAATGATTGTTGAGGGCATAATTAACCCCGTAACTCCTGCTTTAAGAAAATCTCTTCGTTTCATAGTTTAATAGAATGTTAAGATTAAAATAGTCGAAAACCTTCCAAAGGGACCTACCTAATCGAAAGCGGACAAACCGGTAATTTTTTCGCCCAGGATCAGAGTGTGCATTTCATGGGTGCCTTCATAGGTGTACACCGATTCAATATTAGCCATATGCCGGATGGGCGAATAATCCAGGGTCACGCCGTTGGCTCCCAGCATTTCCCGGGCGGTCCGGGCCACTTCCCGGGCCATGGCGCAATTGGCCCGCTTGGCCAAGGATACCTGACTAAAATCCATTTTCCCTTCATCCTTCAACCGTCCCAACCGGTACACCAGCAACTGGGCGGTGGTTATTTTAGTCAGCATCTCCGCCAGCTTGGCCTGGGTGAGCTGATACCCCGCCAGCACCTTTGAAAACTGCTT
>JBHHUS010000042.1:0-15895 GCA_046861615.1 Fidelibacterota bacterium | reverse complement strand
CGACTGGCATTTGCCCTGGTGAATGCGGTAGCGGTCCTGATTATTGCCTGTCCGTGTGCCCTTGGACTGGCTACGCCCATGTCAATTATGGTGGGCACCGGCCGGGGAGCCATGGCGGGAGTGTTGATTAAAAACGCAGAAGTGCTGGAAATTATGGAGAAGGTCAACACCCTGGTGGTGGACAAAACAGGGACCCTGACGGAAGGGAAACCCCGTGTCGTGACCATCGAAGCCGAGTCGGGATATTCCAAGGATGAATTATTGGCCCTGTCTGCCAGCCTGGAACAGGCCAGTGAACACCCCCTCGCAGAAGCGGTGGTGAAAGCGGCCAAGGATCGGAATTTATCCCTCTCCAAAGTGGAAGAGTTTGAATCCACAACCGGGAAGGGTGTCCGCGGTCTGATCAATAAAAAACCGGTCGTCATTGGGAATTATAAATTTATGCAGGATCTGGGCCTTGACCTGACTGCCCTGGAACCGCAGGTGGAAGAAAGACGTCAGGCGGGAGAAACGGTCATTTTCATCGGTGTGGACAACAAGATTGCCGGGTTTATCGGCATTGCTGATCCCATTAAGACCACCACGCTCCGGGCTTTGGAGGATCTTCGAGAAGAAGGAATCCGGATTGTCATGTTGACCGGCGATAACCGCACAACGGCTGAAGCGGTCGCCCGCCAGCTGGGAATCGAGGATATTGAGGCGGAGGTTCTTCCTGACCAGAAACATGAAGTTGTGAAACGACTCCAGGAGGCGGGAAATATTGTTGCCATGGCGGGGGACGGCATTAATGATGCGCCTGCCCTGGCTCAGGCTCACGTTGGAATCGCCATGGGCACAGGCACAGACGTGGCGATTGAAAGCGCCGGTATGACCCTGGTGAAGGGTGATTTAAGCGGAATTGTCCGGGGCAGACGTCTGAGTCGAATCACCATGCGGAATATCCGGCAAAACCTGTTCTGGGCCTTCGCCTATAATACGATTGGTGTGCCCGTGGCCGCCGGGGTCCTGTACCCTGTCTTTGGACTCCTGTTGAGTCCGATTATTGCCGCTGTTGCCATGAGTTTCAGCTCCGTTTCAGTTATTGGGAATGCCCTGAGGTTGCGATCAGTCAAACTGTAATCCATCGATTGTTGGAGGAAGAATAATGAAACCGAGAAAAAGAATTCAAAAAGGCATTGCCACTGAAAACAATGGAATTAAATACACCCTGTGGCTGGCCATCTTACTGATGGGAATAACCATCGGACTTTACCTGAATCCAAGGAGTGAACGGACAACGTCGGTTCAGGCGGAAGCACCGGTGTATACGGTTCCCACAGTTAACATCGCTGAAAAATTCGATTGTTCTTGTGGCGCCTGTGATGACATTCTGGCGGAATGTTCCTGTCCCACGGCTCTGGCTACCAAACGTTTTATCGAAGTCAATCGTCAGAAAGGGGCCACCGATGCTGAAATCGTGGACTTGGTCAAAGCGGCTTACGGCCACTATAAAGGTTAGGATGTTTCGGTGATTCATAATTATACTAAAAAGGAGTTGAAATAAGATGAAAACCAGATTAAAGAATTACCTGCTTTCAATACCGTTGATTTTATTGGGGGTCTTTTTATTGAATGGATGCGAAGATACCGGGACGGTAAAACCGGAAGTAGTTTCCATATCGCCTGAGAATGGGGCGAACCAGGTGTCTAAAAGCACCGCCATTGAAGTCCGGTTCAATCAACCCATGGATACCGGTTCCTGTGAATCCCGTTTTGGTTTGCATATAGGTGAATTGACCGAAATGCCCATGATGGATATGATGGGCGGATCGACCCTGGGGGATGTAGCCGGACAGTATACCTGGAATGATGACCTTACGGTGATGATGTTTCATCCCGACTCGGGATTGATAGATTCGACTCTGTATTCAATCTGCCTGATGGAAGGGATGGAGTCGGAAGATCATCAGGGAACCATGATGATGGGCGGGATGATGGACCATGGTTCCATGCTTGGTGATGGTATGGTCACCCACTTTACAACTGAATAACAAGAGGAGTCTGAAATGATCTTTCACGCTGATATTGCCGTAGCCCTGGCCCTGATCGCCATTGGAGTAGGGTTCTGGGTCTTGAGTAAAAGTCAATCCATGGAAAATACCGGTCTTAAGACCACCGGGAAATTCCTAGGTTACCTGATTACGGTGGCTGCCGTACTTACACTGCTGTGTACCACTTATTACTCCCTGAAATACTGGGAAGATGGTGCGTTTAAATCTGCTTCTGCCGGTCAAATGTGCACAAACCACGGTGGTATGATGGGTGGCATGATGTCGGGCCATCAGGGTATGATGGGAATGATGGGAGGTGGCTGCGATAAAATGATGATGGGCGACCGGGGGAAATGCCAATCCATAGGCAGCGGAGCCATGTCCGGTTGTTCCAGAATGATGGGAAAGGGCGATAAGTCCGGCCACATGAAAGGAATGATGCCCGGGGGAGAAAAGTCCATGATGAAAATGAAGGGAAATATGATGGAGGACGGCCCTGAGGATAAGGACGATGAATCGTAACATTAAATTCAATTTCGAAATGGGGTTTTGATATGGAATACACGTTCAACACACGCCTATCTGCTTCATTTGATGAAGCGGTAGAAAAGGTTCGGGAAGAACTGTCCCGGGAGGGATTTGGCGTTCTAACCGAAATTGATGTCCAGGCAACGCTGAAGAAGAAACTGGATGTAGATTTCAAGAAATACCTGATTCTGGGAGCGTGCAACCCACCGTTTGCCTACAAGGCACTGTTGGCAGAGGAAAAAATTGGTGCCATGCTTCCCTGCAATGTGATTGTGATCGAGCATTCAGAGGGAGAAGTAGAAGTAGCAGCTGTGGATCCGGTCGCTTCCATGCAGGCTGTAGACAACCCTGGACTTGCTCCGGTAGCCGAAGAGGTCCAGGCCAAACTGCGTACAGTGATCGACCGCCTGAGAGCTTGAGGGTTCCAGGAAATGGTGACCGTGCATTGGAACAGTTTGTGGGGCTGGCTCATGATGGTCCTGAGCTGGGTTTTTATTGCGTGGCTGGTATATAAATTTTTCCAGTTAACGAATAGTGGTGGGAATAATACACAAAAGCCTAACTCACCAAAGAAAATCGCCCAAAAGAGGTATGCCGCCGGAGAAATCAGTTCCGATGAATATCGGCAAATCATTGATGATTTGACAAAAACTGACAGGGAGGAAACCCGTAAACCGGACTAATGTAAAAAACTATTAACAGGAGTTAATTGAAAGGACTGTTATGAAACAAATAAACCGTTTCATCCTAAGTATTGTTGTCTTGATTTCTGCCATGAGTTTAATCTCAGCTCAGGAAAAGAGTACCGACGATAAAAATCAGACTGCTGACCTACCGGTAATCCGGAAAGTGGAGGCGAAATTTGTATGTATGGGCATGGGTAACAATCGGGTTTTTGATCGCGAACTGATTCCGGCAGTGGTAGACGGAAAAACATATTATGGCTGTTGTGAAGGCTGTCAGGCGACACTTTTATCCGATTCAAGCAGCCGGGTTGCCATTGATCCAATCAGCGGGAAAAAAGTTGATAAAGCGACGGCAACAATTGGAGCACTTCGGGAAGGAGAAGTCCATTATTTCGAAAATGAAGAAAATATGCAGAAATTTGGCAATTTAATTAAGAAAGGGGATTGAGATTTAAGGACTTATTATCGGACGCTTCAATTATTCGATTAAATCCAATCTTTGTTTGCTTAAAAATTTTATTCCTTACATGGTTGGTTGCATTTCCTTTATCTGGTAGTAATCAAAAACAGGGATCTGTGTCAGGAATTAAAGGAATCGTTACAACCGATGGCTACCCGCTTCCCGGTGCTCAAGTTTGGATTGATTCACTTGAGATTGGTGATGTAACGGATGAAAATGGCCGGTTCTCGTTTGATGTTATTCAGCCGGGGGAATACGATTTAACGGTATCATTTATTGGCTATGAGACTATGCTGTTCAGATCGGTTCAGGTTTCCGATTCTAATATGGTGGAATTAAATGTAGAACTAAGTTCTACAGTTATCGAGATGTCAGGGATTATGGTAACCCCTAAGGAAACGGAATTCAATCCCGAAGGTGTTACCGCTCGTCTTTCCACCAGAATGATTCAAGAAGCTCCCGGAGCTGCCCAGGATATATTTTTAGTATTGCAAACACTCCCGGGTGTTGCTTCCGGTGGAGATGACTCTCGACTTTACGTCCGCGGTGGCAATACCGATGAAAACCTGGTTATTTATGACGGCATGGTTATTCAGAATCCCTTCCACTTTGATATCATCGGCGGTGGATTTTATACCGTTTTTAACTCCAGTATGGTAGAAAACGTTGATTTCTATTCGGGCGGTTACCCGGCACGCTATGGTGACCGCCTCTCCGCAGTAATGGTGATTAACAATCGTGAAGGTAATCGAAAAAAAATGGGTGGAGAATTTTCACTGAGTATGGCCGATGTAAAAGGATTAATCGAATTTCCGGTTTCGGAATCAGCCTCCACAATATTTTCTTTGCGGCGCAGTTATTTTGACCTCCTTTTAGGAAACACCGGGTTTGGCAGTAAATATGATTTACTGCCTTATTTTTATGATATTAATTCAAAGACCGATATTATAGTCAATGATCGCAACAGATTATCAATCAATTTACTTTATTCCGGTGAAAAACTTTCCGGGGAATTTGATCAGCCGCACTGGGTGGGCACTCATTCTTGGGCCAGCAAAAGCTGGACCGTTGGTTTCCGGTATCGTTCAATCCTTAATAATAATGTTTCCTCTGACCTGAATGTGTACCGGACAACAACGAACAGTATTGCCAGCCATGCTGATGGAGCCGGATTGGAGGATAAGCAAGCGTATGAAATCGCCATTAAGGAAGAACTGGCTATTATCAATGAAAATAATGAAATTCATTTCGGCGCCTGGTTGGTTTTAGACCGTAGCAATGTGAATATTCAACTGCCCGTAGATCTTGCGTACAATTTCGAAGCCTTGAATTTCCAATCCAGTGGTTCCCTGCCTAAACTGGCGCTATACTGGGAAAACACCTGGAAAGTAAATACATGGTTAGCATTGAATTATGGCTTGCGGGGAGATTATATTTCCGTAAGTTCAGAAACGATACTTTCTCCACGATTGAATGTAGTTCTGACGCCGAATAATTTATATCAGGTAACAGCAAATTATGGTATCTATACTCAAAGTCCACCAGCGTATGAATTAAAAAATAATCCGGCTCAGAGATCCAGACGATCCCAAGCCTGGGGTCTGGGGTTAAATCTTCATTTACCTTATGAAATGAACGGAAGTATCGAAATATACAGGAAAAACCTGTCGAGTCTTATGTCTTTGGATTCACAAGGTAATTTTGATCATAAAGGTATTGGTAATGTGTGGGGATTTGAATATTACCTCCAGAAGAAATCGGGACAACATTTTGTCGGCTGGGTATCCTACACTTATTCGGTTGCAAAAAGGAGAGAAGGGGCTGCCAGAGAGCTGACTGTTTATAATAATGACCAGACGCATATTTTTTCTGCCGTAGCCCAATTTCGTCCTTCCGAAAAGTGGAAATTGAGTTTCCGGTTCCGTTATGCAACCGGTCGTCCTTATACCCCGGCGGAAGGATCAATCTATTCCCGTGAAATGAGTAAATACCTACCCATCGTGGGGGATCGTAATTCTGAACGCTACGATTCCTACCACCGCCTTGATATCCGTGTTTCACGTATATTTCCTGAAGTCCTGGATGGTTTAATCATTTATTTGGAAACTATTAATACCTATGACCGGGTTAATCCCGCTTATCTGATTTGGAATGAAGATTTTAGCGGAAAGCAGATTTTTTCAGTCTTCCCGTTCTTACCAATTCTGGGAATCAGTCTAAACTTGTAAATACTATTGGAAATAAATAACAAATACCATATGTTTTACAATAAACCGAGAGGTGGAAGCCATGAGACAAACGTATAAATCCTTGATTGTATTGAGCTTTGGATTGCTTTTTATCATCGGGCAAACGAGCGCTCAAACAATGAAACAGAAGACCATGTCTGATTCCATGATGCAGAAAATGCACATGCCTGATTCCATGGCTAAAATGAGTAAACAGGAGGGAATGAAAATGCATGAAACCATGTCGGAAGATTCTTCCGCCGTGCTGTACTATTACACCTGTCCGATGGAAAGCCATAAACAAATTCATAGCGATGAACCGGGGGAATGCCCGGAATGTGGAATGGAAATGGTGAAAGTTGTCAGTGCCACAGCGGAAACGGCTGACTTTTATGGTTGTTCCATGCCGGATCACAGCGGTATCCGTAGTGATAAACCGGGTAAATGTTCTGAGTGCGGTATGGATCTACAACCATTGCGATTGGAAAAAGTGGATCTAAATAATATGGAATAATAAACTCCGCCACGGGGCGTGAAATTCGTCCCGACGATTGAAATCCTTCCTAAGAAACAAGAGTTCTCCGGCAGGAGACATACCCTGTATTGGAACGGTGCACATTTGAATGCTAATTAACAAATAAAAGGACCTTTAATTATGACCAGCCTGCTGCCCGAATGGGCTCCTAATATTCACCCCCTGATCGTTCATTTTCCCATTGCTCTGCTTACAACTGCTGTTGGTATCCATCTGCTGGAGTTAATACTGCCCCGATGCTCTAAATTTCCAACCATTTCAACTGCTTTGTACCTTCTGGGAGTAATAGGTGCCTGGGTTGCCTTTTTTGCCGGTCGGGTCGCAGCAAATAGTGTGATCCTGCCTTCAACTGCGATTCCAATTTTGAACCAACATGCCGATCTGGCTGAACGGACAGTTGCTTTATTTACCGTTGCTAGTGGAATTAAAATTGTCAATTATTTTTTCCACAAGCTTACCCATGCAGCCTGGAAGATCACCGGTTTTATCCTGAGTGCTATCGCCCTGGTGTCCCTCACCCTTACCGGTGATCAGGGTGCCCGATTGGTATTTGAACAGGGGATTGGCGTTCAAACAACTACCCTTGGTGAAACCAGTGAAATGGCCACGGAAAAGGATACTGTAAAAAGTCTGATGACCAGTGACGACGGTTCCTGGATCTGGAGTCCGGTCGAAGGATCCGTAGAATCTGTATTTAAAGGTTTTCGTTTTCTAAGGGGTAAACCGGCAGACCTGTCAGTATCATCCGATCGGGGGCCGGGAATTTTGAAGGTCACCGAACCGGTTACCATCATTACGGGACAGAAACTGGCCGGTGTACAGATGGATTTACAATTCAATCTGGATGAATTTAATGGAACAGTGAGTTTATTACACCATCTACAGGATGAAAATAATTATGATTATTTGACTGTAAGCAGGGCTGAATTAATTCTGGGACGATTCGAAAATGATAAAAATAAGATCCTGGAAAAACAGCCGATTACCCTGGAAGGTAATGGGATTGTCCGGGTTGTTGGTTCAGGCAAACATTTCAGGGGGTATTTAAACGGCGAATTGGTACTTCATGGCCATGCAGGAGGTCAACCGGCCGGTTTTACGGGAATAAAAATCGAAGGGAAGGGAACCCTGGGGCTTACTAAATTAGCTGTATCAGTAATTCAGTGATTTAACGGGAAAGGTTTGATTTTATGAAAGCACTCTGGCTGGCATTTGGAACTGTTTTCTTAGCAGAACTGGGAGATAAGACCCAACTGGCGATTCTGGCCATGAAAGGAAGGGGGTTTTCCGGTGGGGAATTATTTATCGGCTCAATGTTAGCCTTTGCCGTCCTCACGGGAGTGGCAATTCTGGTAGGGACCTGGCTGCATAATTTTATACCGGCAGACACCATCCAGAAAATAGCCGCATCGGGATTTGTGCTGATTGGCGTTTTGATGTGGTTGGATAAAATTTAACTATTATTCAAAGGGTAAAAGGGCAGCTCTCCGAGAATCTGGGAATTGAAATAACCGCTTTCCCATTTCCACCGATGTTGTAAATTTCAACAATCTTTATGCGTACGATTATTCAGTGGATCGCTAAAATTCTTGTTATCAGCCTTCTGGCCGGTGTCATGCCTGTTCAGACAGACCTGGCTGCCCAGACCAAAAAAAAGCGCACTTCGACGAAAAAAAAGGCGCCTAAAAAATCCAGCAAAAATAAAAGAATCGCGCAGGCCAATGCGCTGGTAAAACGAGGCATCTCCAAGGCGAAAAAGAAAGATTATAACGGCGCTCTTAAAGATTTGATTCGGGCCTATAAATTGAATCCCTCCAAGACCACCAAGAAGCGAATTCTGCAACTCCAGGCTTATATAAAAAAGACCTCCAAAGCTAAAAAAACAACACTGGCGAAGAAAAAACCCACCCGGGCTAAAGTACCGGCTTTGGACAAAATCCCCGGTATTAACACGGTGGACTATGCCAATCAACTCTACTCCATTACAGAAGCTTTTGAGATCAGTTCCCGGGAATTAGCCCGGGCCACGTCTTTTCTGGAACCGGCAGCCGTTAAGAAGGTGACCCGGATCGAGTCGCGCAGAGCCCGTACATTGGAAGACTTGGAACAAGCTGCCCGGGTAGAACCAAATGATTTTAGGCTCCAGGTAGAATTGGCCCGGCAGTACGAGGCTGAAAATCAGCCGGAAACAGCAAAAGACATTTATTTACGACTGGTAGCTCAGAATCCTTTTAATGCTGATGCCCACTTTCATCTGGGATCTTTTTTCGCTCGTGTAGGTCAATTGAATAAAGCCCGGGATGCTTTTGAAGAAGCTCTGGACGTGCAGCCCGATCACCAGGCAACGATTGAAGCTATGGCTACCTATTTTGGAACGGAAAAAATGGAATCCATGAGCAGGGAAGTGCTTACCAATTCCGCCAGAAAGCGTCCTGAAGGCGCAGCCCATCGGTTGAATGAAATCCGCCAGAAACTGGAAGCCGGTGAATTTGAAGCTGCCATCCGTATGGCTGGAAGCGGTCGGGAAAAATTTCCGAATCATAGCGGATTTGTTCTACTCCAGGGAAAAGCGCTGGAGGGCCTGGGTGAAACTGATCAGGCGAAAACAGCTTACCAGACCGCTGTTAAAATGGATCCCAATCAGGGAGATTATTATATTGCCCTGGCAAAATTGTATTTTGATCAAGGGAAATATATTTACGCTGGTTTGTCTTACAGCGATGCTGTCCGGGTAAACCCTACCGATTCAGACGCCCGCTTCTTGCAGGGACTCAGTTATTTCAAGGCCCGGGAATGGGGGCGGGCGGCCCAGGCCTGGGAAGATTTACTGCATTTCATGCCTCAACATAAACAGGTCCGTCAATTCCTGCCCCAGGCTTATTACATTCTGGCAGTGGAATACAACCGTCATGGAGAACCGGGACTGAGCCAAACTTCTTTCCGGAAGGCTATGACCATTAACCAGAATTCCGGACAGTGGTTACCTTCCGCAATGCTGACCCTGGGCAACTATTACCGCGAACAGGGAAAATACCAGGAAGCGTTGTCTGCTTTCAACGAAGTGATTGAATTAAAACCTTATAATAGCGAAGCCTATCTTGGCCTGGGGATTATCTACTGGAAGATGAAAGAGCCCGGGATGGCCAAAGCCGCCTGGCAGCGCAGCATGGAACTGGACCCCAAGAATAATGATGCCCGGGGCTGGTTGCTGCTGGTGGGAAAAACTGACTGATCTGATTTCTTTCTGAACATTATTATTTCTACCGAGTGGGAGTCCTTTTCCAACGGATTGAACTGGAATAAAACGTAATTTTACCGCTCTAATGCGAATCCTGATTTTCATATTGACTTTCATTAGTTGTTTGCCAGCCCAGCATCCCGGTGATAAAATAGTAAAAAAAGGGGTTGAAGCCTTTTACAACTACGATTATAAAAATAGTGTAAAAATACTGACGCAGGCACGGCGGGACTTTCCCCGGAATCCGGTGGTACATCTTACCTGGGCGGCAGCCCGGTGGCGGAAAAATGAAGCTTACCTCACTCAGTCCGAAATTTATGAGAACTTCAACCAGGATCTGGACAGTGTTATTTCAGTTTACAATGATTTGCTAATAGAGAAACCGGAGGATCCCGAATATCTGTTATATCTGGGTGCCACTACGGGTTTAAAGGCCCGGATTCTATTAGGGCAGAAGGAATGGTTCAGCACCCTGATGGCAGCTTATCAGGGCTTTCGTTTGATTCAACAGGCCTTTGAATTGGATCCCTCCCTGAAAGATGCCTATTTACCCATCGGCATAATGGAATATTACTCCGGGTTAAGCAATTTCATGGTGAAGTTTGCCGCTGAAATCTTTGGGCTCCATCCTTCCCGTGAAATCGGCATCCGTAAAATGGAAATTGCCGCCCGGGAAAGCGAATGGGCCTGGTCCGAAGCGGAGAGTATTCTTTCTTTCATTTATCTCTGGGCCGATATTGATTTGGAACGGGGTTTGGCGGTCAGCAGTGATCTGGCGGAACAGTACCCCCGCAACTATGATTTTCAAATCCATTATGCTGAAAGTCTGCTTCAGAACGGCCAATTGAAACCGGCGTACAAGAAGCTGAAGGAATTGAACGAACGCCTGCCGGAGTTGACTGAACAGCAACAGCGGTGGTACACCAGCTATCTGAATTATGAATGGGGGCATTATTTTTTCCTTACGGGGGAATTGGATCGGGCGCAGAATTATTTGAAGCTTTGTATTGAAAATTACAATGCCGAATTAGATGCGATTCTGGCTTTTGCCTGGTTACGGAGTGGCATGATTTATGATTTGAAAGGGCAACGGGAGGAAGCCATTAAAGCTTATAAAAACTGTATTGAGTTGGATAATTTTTCCAAGGCGATTCAACTGGCAGAGACCTATTTAGAGCAGCCCTATAATGGTTAAAGCATTGCTACCGGTGGAATAATCCGCTAAATTTCATTTTCAAGAAGCTAAATGTCAGCAAGAAAAAAGACCCGTCAAGTTAAAGTTGGTACAATTCCGGTGGGAGGAGACGCCCCGATCTCGGTACAGTCCATGACTACCACCAAAACCAGCGATGCAACCGCTACGATCCGCCAGGTGGAAGCACTGGAGGCGGCCGGTTGCCAGATTATTCGCATCACTGTTCCCGACCAGGCATCAGCCAGGGCGTTGAAAGAAATCAAGCGCTACATGCACGTTCCCCTGGTGGCGGACATCCACTTTAATTATCGCATGGCCCTGGAGGCCGTGGATGCCGGGGCCGATAAAATCCGGATCAACCCGGGGAACATTGGTGATAAGACCAGGGTGGGTGAGGTGCTGAAGAAGGTGCAGGGTGCCGGTCTGCCAATCCGAATTGGCGTGAATGCCGGTAGCTTGGAAAAGGATTTACTCGAAAAATATGGCTATCCCACTGCCAAAGCCATGGTGGAAAGCGCCCGTCGCCATATTGCCATCTGTCAGGAACATGGATTTGAGGATATCATCGTTTCATTGAAAGCCTCCGATGTCCGGTTAATGGTTGATGCCTACCAGCTTTTTTCAGAGCAGTTTGATTATCCCCTTCACTTGGGAGTAACGGAAGCGGGACCCTTTAAAGCAGGCTCGGTAAAATCGGCCGTGGGTATCGGTACACTCCTGGCCCGAGGCATTGGGGATACTATCCGTGTGAGCCTGACGGAAGACCCCGTGGAGGAAGTGCACGTTGGTTTCGAAATTCTGAAATCCCTGGGATTAGCCAGTCGGGGGGTTACAATTGTTGCCTGTCCCACTTGTGGCCGCCTGGAAGTGGACCTGTTCAAAATTGCCAATGAAATGGAAGCCAAATTGAAGGAGGTTACTACGCCCATGACGATTGCCCTCATGGGTTGTGCCGTGAACGGCCCCGGTGAAGCCTCCCACACCGATTTGGGGATTGCTTTTGGAAGAGGCAGTGGTCATTTGTATTATCAGGGCGAAAATCGCGGGAAAGTATCCGAAAATGAAGCCATTCAAAAACTTGAAGAACTTATTGAAGAATTTGAACTCTCGAAAAAAGGAGGTTAGCGTGAAATTCCTTTTATCCCTGTTTGCGGTCTTAACCTTGCTTCCGGCTCAGGAAGCTAAAAAACCGGCTCCCACAGTAATTTCAGTCTATTGGAAGACACTCTCACCGCAGGAAAAGGAAGTATTTCTATTTTCCTATCTAACCCAGGTATACGATACCCACCAGCAGCTGATCAAGGATTTGGGTTACGGTGAACTGACCACTTGGTATTACGATCATAAGGCGGAACTGGTTTACGGTATTTTTGATGAAATCGGCCAGGATCATATGCAGGAATTTATTGGGTGGATTGACGAATATTACCGGAACTCGGAATTCGCTGGTCGGCCTTTTGACGAGGCTCTGGGGTTTGCCTATCGTTTTCAACAGGCAGCGGGAGAAACGATTTGGGAAAAGTACGAGAATTTGAAATTCGGGAAAATCAAACCCGGGGATTAATTCCAGTGTCCTGGTTCCTGCCTGGGGAGGTTGGTTTTATGGTGAAGCCGGTATTACTGTCTTTTGAACCCGGTTTCTCGAGTATTCAATTTTATTTAATTTATTCTTATCCCCACGTGTGATAGCGTGGTTGCCCGGGTCCTCAGCAGTGCTATTCTGGGAATTGACGCCTATGTAGTGGAGGTGGAGGCACATTTGTCCGGCGCCCAGTTACCCCGGTTCGTCACTGTTGGTCTCCCCGAGGGAGCTGTGAAGGAAAGTAAGGAGCGGGTCATGGCGGCCATCAAGAACAGTGGTTTTAAATTTCCCATTAAACACGTGACCGTAAATCTGGCGCCGGCGGATATCCGCAAAGAGGGCTCTGCTTTTGACCTGCCGATTGCCGTCGGCATTCTGGCGGCTATGGGGGTGGTTAGGAAGACTTACCTGAATAAGCTGTTACTGTTGGGTGAACTGGCCCTGGACGGATCCCTGCGCCCGATTAAGGGAGCGTTACCTATTGCTGTTTGTGCCCGGGACAATCGGATAAAAGGACTGATTCTACCGGAAGAAAATGTAACTGAAGCTGCCGTAGTGGAGGGTATTCGGGTGGGCTTTGCTAAATCATTGTCAGAAGTGGTCCAAATTTTAAATAATGCGGAGTCCATTCAACCAGTACAAGTGGATCGGAATGAAATGTTTCGTTCCCATCGGTTTTATTCCGTGGATTTTACCGATGTAAAGGGTCAGGAACAGGTGAAACGAGCCCTGGAAGTGGCAGCCGCCGGGTCCCATAACGTAATAATGATCGGTCCCCCCGGCAGCGGTAAAACAATGCTCTCCAAACGGCTGCCCACCATTTTGCCTGACTTGACGCTGGAAGAGGCCCTCCAGACGACTAAAATTCATTCCGTGGCGGGATTGATTCCCGAGAGGCAGGGAATTGTAGCCACCCGACCCTTTCGTTCCCCCCACCACACCATATCTGATGCAGGCCTGATCGGCGGTGGTACCGTGCCCAAACCGGGGGAGGTGAGCTTGGCCCACAATGGTGTTCTATTTCTGGATGAACTGCCGGAATTCAAAAAGAATGTCCTGGAGGTCATGCGCCAACCAATGGAGGAGGGGGTTGTAACCATCTCAAGAGCCACTATCAGTTTGAGTTACCCGGCCCGGTTCATGTTGGTGGCGGCCATGAATCCCTGTCCCTGTGGCTATTCCACCGATCCCAACAATGAATGTACTTGCACACCACAGATGATTCAGAAATACATGAGCCGGATCTCCGGCCCTCTCATGGACCGGATCGATATCCAGATCGAAGTTCCGGCGGTTCCTTTCACTGATCTTACGGAAAAGTCCTCCGGTGAAACTTCTTCAGTTATCCAGACCCGAGTCCAGGCTGCCCGGAAAATTCAACTGGGACGCTTCCAGGATTCTCAGATTTTTGCCAACGCCCAGATGGAAACCAAGGCGTTGAAAAAATACTGTTCTCTGGGAAAGGAAGCGGCTAATCTGGTGAAAACAGCCATGGAAAAACTGGGCCTTTCCGCCCGGGCCTACGACCGGATTTTGAAAGTTTCCCGGACGATTGCGGATCTGGAAAGCTCGGAAGAAATTCTGCCCCAACACGTGAGCGAAGCCATCCAATACCGCAGCCTGGACCGGCAACTGTGGTTGGCATAGACTTTTTTCATGAAATAAATTGTCCTTATATCCGATTAAAAAGTTTCAACTTCCAGTTAAAAAGAAATTATGGTTGAGGTTGGTCATTTAAGCATTCTTCCAATTAATAGCAGGACGGGACTGGATTGCCGGCTTCCTAAGTTGAAACTATGCCTATTTTGACGATTACTACTACTTCCCCGATCCCAATTTCATTAACGATATGCGCTTCACTTCTTCAATCCGGAATAATCTGGCCGAGGCAGTTACTTTCAAATGGTGGTGCACCTTTGGCACGACGACGACATTGCTAAACGTTGCTGATGTCCCTTAAATTCTCCGAGACTTCCGACTGTTCCAGAATTAACCCAATCCATTTAATTCCCGGACGGCCATTCAGTATCAATTTCCGAAAACCGGACATGTTGACTTGAAGATCTATAATTTAAAGGGGGAGGAGATCCAAGTGCTGGTTAATACTATGAAACCACCGGGCATTTACACTTTCAAATGGGATGGAAAGAATCACAATGATAATTCCGTCAGCAGCGGCTTGTATTTACTCCGGTTGGAATTTAGTGAGACAGTCAAAAACAGGAAAATTCTATTGCTTAAATGGGGTTCTGAATTTTATTCTTTGTTATTATGTATATGATTGTGTATTATTGATACAGAAGGTAATACACATGATACGTTTAAACATCACTTTACCCGATGAGATCGGAAAAGAATTAGAGGGTAAACCTAATAAAAGCCGTTTCATTGCTGAAGCACTACGGGAAAAAATTGAGTGGGAAAAACAGAAACGACTGGAACAACAATTGTTTGAAGGTTATAAAGCAACTTCTAATGAAGATGCGGAATTGGAGGATAACTGGGAAAAAGTGGAAGTTGAAGGATGGGATTGAAAAAATTCCTTAAGAGAGGTGAAATCTATCTTGTATGCCTGGATCCGACCATTGGCTCCGAAATCAATAAAACACGGCCTGCTCTAATCATTTCCAATAACATTAATAACCAGGCTGCCCAAACTGTAACGGTTATCCCAATTACTTCCAGCGTAGAAAAGGTTTATCCCTTCGAAGCACGATTATCTACTCCAGAATCAGGTCTCCGAAAAAGATCAAAAGCAAAGTGTAACCAGATAAGAACCGTTGATAAAAAACGTTTGGCAAAAAGGATTGGAAGAGTTTCTTCAAAAGAATTGGCTGAAATTGAGGAAGCTATATTGATTCATTTGGGAATATCTCTTCGATTATAGTAAGCACTTTTACAGTTTGCTACACTCATTATCCCGATATAGAGAAGATCACGGCTTTTGGTCGCAGATGAATCTTTTAAATCATCCCGTGGAGCTCCATTATTCGTTACAGTTTTGAATGTTAAGATGGGATTGTGAAATTTGATAATTGTTTATTTGACAAAATGCTATTGGTACTTTGAAAAGATGAGAATTATTGCTAACGATTAGCGGCATATATCGTTCCACCTTTTCAAGGTTCTCTATTAATCCAGGTAATAGGCCGATTGAGGGTTGCAGCGTAAAAATCCCGTTCCTATCTTTACTCTGCTTAATGAATGCCCTTCACGGGCAAATATTTAAATGCGAACCATCCTGAATAAAATTTGGCCGGTTATTGTCGGATTGGGACTGCTGTTATTTTTCAGTAGCTGTGAAGTGCCGGAGAGCCTGAAACCGGTATCCGGAATTGAAGGAATAGTGGAATACCAGGGTGCCTGGCCGGACAGCATTAAAGCCACTGCGTTGATTGTATTGACTGGTTTGG
>JBHHUS010000041.1:0-16429 GCA_046861615.1 Fidelibacterota bacterium | reverse complement strand
CGGGATATTTGCCATCATTACCACTAACTAATTCGTTACTCCTGTAAAGGTGCAGACCGGTTTTAATGGAACCGATAACTGCCTTTTTATTGGATTCATGGGCTTTAGTTGTGAAATCGAAGAACTTCGGTACCACCGTGGCCGCCAGGATACCCAGAATAACGATCACCATGATCAGTTCTATCAGCGTGAAACCTTCGTTATGTTTTGTTAGCTTCATTTTCTTTCTCCTGTTGTTGATTTTATTTTATGGTGTAAAGGTTGCAATAATGGATGGTTGGGCCGGATCCTGGATCGTGATGGCCGGTTTTTCTGTCACCGTTAAGGTAACCGTGCCGGCTATACTTGACCAGTCTGCATATCCCTCAGTAACACTCACAATTTCAAAGGGTTGCCCGTTAAAGGGAGATACAGGGGTTCCGTCCGGAAACAGATTCAACCAGCTGAGGCTCGTGGTTCCGTCACCATAAATAATTACCGGATCCGTATCATTAATCGGAGTCGAGTTTCCACCGACAACCAGGTCTTCATTAAAAGTAGCAATAGCGCTGGCCCCGTTGGTAGCAGTCTGATCCCCTTCACCTGCAATCCGGTTATACTCTGCCAGTACTGCGGTACCAATATTATTAATATGATCCATAGCCTTGGCACCTTTTGCTTTGTTCCCGGCTTCAATAAAGCTGGGAGCCGCCATCGCTGTCAGAGTTGCAATGATCGAAGTGCTGACAATCAATTCAAAAATCGTGTAACCTTCTGATCGTGTCAGGCACTTAATCTTGTAGTTTAGTAGTTTTCTCTTAAGCATTTTTTATTTCCTGATTCATTTTCTGCCCTAAGGAAGAGCAATAAGCGTGCCAGAATCGCTCTATATTACTTTTTACCGAGGGTATTCAGACTGATCAACATTTTTTTAACAGTTCTAAAACAGATGCTGTGTAGCGAAACGATACAATCGATTGTAACATTACAATACACTCCCAGCCATTATCTAAACCCGGAATTAAAAATATTTTTTCCATATCCAGAGGAACAGCGCCACCGCATAGGCAGTGAAAATGATGTAATAAATCCAGGAAGGGTAATTCCTTTTGAAAATATAGTGTTTCCAGCCTTTCTCAGTGGTCATGAATCAGGGCCTCCTTTCTCACTTTGGTTTATTTGAAAGCAGAATACATCTTCCACATGGGCAGGAGAATGCCCAGGGCAATTACAACCACAAACAGACCCATCACCACCGTGATCATTGGTTCAATGGCCGTAGAAAGACGTTTTATTTTGGCATCCACTTCCGCATCAAATTGGTAGGCGATATTGGCCAGCATATCTTCCAGGGCACCGGATTGTTCACCGACGGAAATCATCTTAATGGTCATCTTGGGGAAAAACTTGTGCTGTGCCAAAGCATCAGCCAGGGTTATCCCTTCGGCAACTTTTTCGCTGACATCCTCGATCGCCTTGGTAAAAACCAGATTTCCCACTGTTTTAGAAGTAGTCTGCAGGGCTTTAATTACATGAATTCCACCACGGGTTAAAGTTTCCAGCATATGGACAAACCGGGAGATAGTGGATTTTAAGACAATTTCTTTGAAAACGGGGACTTTCAGTTTAAAATAGTCAAACTGATAAGCGCCTATGGGAGTTTTTACGTAGTACCGTAAGCTAAGGACCAGAACTACCAGTCCGATGAGCCCTGCCATCCAGTAATTATTCATGAAATCACTTACTGCCATGAGAATTTTGGTTGGCAGCGGCAGGTCAATATTATATGATTTGAACATGGGCGTAAATTTTGGCAGAATAAAAGTAATTGCAGCGGTGAATGCCAGGGAGAGCGCCACCATTACAATGATCGGATAACGCATGGCGGATTTGATATTACGGGTTACTTCCATGTCATGGCGAATAAAATTTTGCAACCGCTCCAGCAGTTCGTCCAGGATTCCAGCTGTTTCCCCCGCTGCCACCATACTGACGAATAGCGTCCCGAATACCCGGGGAAAAGTAGCCAGGGCCTGGGAGAAACTACTTCCGCCGTTCACCTTGTCCACCAGTTCCTGGACAATTTTTTCCATCGTTGGTGATTCCGTCTGTTCCGTTAACGCCTGGAGACAACCGATCAGGGGAACACCCGCCTTCAACATGACCGAAAGTTGTGAAGTGAAATGTTCCAGTTCCTCCGGTTTTACCTTCTTACGTTTATTCAACCAGGCGTTCAAATTGAACGATTCCTTATGCTCTTTTACCGAGAGAACCAGTTCGTTACGGGCTTCAGCCCGCTCAAAAACATGGATTTTGGACTCTGCTTCAATCACTCTTTCAGTCACCTGACCCTGGTCAGTGACCAACTTACAATCATATAGGGGCATACAAGCTCTGATTTTGTTTTAAAACAACGTTAATTAATCGTTCAATGTACTTTTTACCTTCACATTTGCCAAAACAGTTTTTAGTGGGGATTAAAGTATCCCGATTTAATAAAGGCACGGCTAATTATCTTCTCGGCTCAAGTCATACTTTTTCATTTTCCGGTACAGGGCCGTCCTTGATATTTCCAATTGTTTGGCGACTTGCGAAAGATTCCAATCCAAGTCCCCCAGTGTTTGTTCAATAACGTTTTTTTCCACTTTCCAGAGCGGTAAAATTTCAGCCGGGGGCTGATCCGTCTGAGTTGTGGGAAGGTCCACTTTTAAATCTTTTTCATCCAGTGAAGCATCGGAGATCTGGAACAGGGACCTGGTGAGAATATTTTCCAATTCCCTTACATTCCCCTTGATGGGCAAGGATTGAATTTTCCGGATAAAATCCCAGGAAATAGTCTCCAAGGTAACGGAATTATTCCGAATCAATTTCCCCAGGAGCTGGAGTACTAAAATCAAAATATCATCACCCCGTTTCGTAATCGGTTTCAGTAGCAGGGGGATCACATTTAAACGGTAAAATAAGTCAGCCCTGAATTTACCTGTTTCAATTTTGGCTTTCAGGTCCTGATTGGTGGCAGAGACCAGGCGTACATCAATTTTTTTAGCCTTCGTCCCTCCCAGACGTTCCACCTGATGATCGTCCAGCACCCGCAGCAATTTCGCTTGTAAAGGAAGGGGCATATCCCCAATTTCATCAAGAAACAGGGTTCCGCCATGGGCTAATTCAAATTTTCCCGGTTTTGCCTGCTGGGCATCAGTAAAGGCGCCTTTTTCATATCCGAATAATTCACTCTCCAGCAAATTTTCAGGAATAGCGGCGCAGTTGATCCCGACAAAACGTTTCTTAGCCCGGGGACTTAATTCATGCAGTGTGCGGGCCACCACTTCCTTCCCGCTACCGCTTTTCCCCTTAATCAACACCGTAAAATCAGCAGCCGCAACCCGGGTGATCTGCTGATACAGTTCCAGCATTTCCTTCGAATTACCAATAAACGCGCCTAAACCGGTGGGACTCAAAGTCCCTTTTAATTTGGGTGGGATTTCTGCTTTCAGGGTTTGGTAAAGTTGTAAGCGATGAAGTAACGCCGGAACTTTCGCTGCAAATTGATCTTTGTGCAAAACAGCGAACAGGATTCGATTTTGTTCACATAGTTGGGCGTCGATTTCAGAACTGTGGGAGACAATAATCAGGGGTAGCGTTGGGTGCATTCGGCCCAGTTTGTTGTAGAAAGTAGAATAATCTTTTTGTACCAGGATCCAATCCATCCAGATGGCATCGTATTCATGAACGGCGGCAAAACTTAGGGCGGAAATCCAATCGTGGGTCTTGGTGATTTTCCAGGATTCCCGCTTCAATATTTTGATTAGTTCACGGAATGTTGTTACGTCTGCTTTGGAATCAGGAGCAGGACAACCAATTAAAAATCCCATCGCAGTTTAAATCGTCACCCGGATCATTTCACTGATAGAGGTACGCCCTTCCTTCACCAGCACTTGTGCCGATTCATGCATTGTTACCATGCCTTTTCGCACCGCGACTTCTTCAATTTCAGTGGAGGTGGCATGTTTATTGACCAGGGCAACAATTTCATCGTCCGGAACCAGTAATTCATAGATTCCGACCCGACCCTGGTAACCTGAATTCTTGCAATGTACACAACCAACCGGTTGAAACAATTTATTTTTTACTGTCTCCGGACTTTCAATTTCCAGCGTCTTCAGGGTGGCTTCATCCGGTTCAAGAGGCGTTTTACAACGGTCACATAACAGCCTGACCAGGCGCTGAGAAAGAATTCCCCGGATGGAGGAACTGACCAGAAACGTATCCACACCCATATCCAGCAGCCGGGTGAAGGAAGAAGCTGAATCGTTGGTATGCAAGGTGCTGAAGACCAGGTGACCGGTCAAGGCAGCCCGGATTGCCAGATCAATCGTCTCAATATCCCGCATTTCACCTACCAGAATAATATCCGGATCCTGGCGTAACATGGCCTGCAGCGCAATCGAAAAGGTCATGCCTGCCTTGGCATTTACCTGACTCTGATTAATATTATCGAGCTGGTATTCAATCGGGTCTTCCACCGTCATGATATTGACTTCCACCGAATTTACAATATTCAAGGTCGCATACAGGGTGGTTGTTTTACCACTTCCCGTAGGCCCGGTCACCAGAATAATCCCATTAGGTGTCTTAATCAGTTTTTTCCATTGTTTCAACATCTTCGAAAGAAAACCCAGTTTATCCAGGTCAATTTTCCCCTTAGTAGGGTCCAATAAACGTAAAACAATTTTTTCTCCATTGGGCGTGGGAAAGGAAGAAGCCCGTAAATCAATCTCACTGTCTTTGGTCCTGTAACTGAATCTCCCGTCCTGGGGGACTCTGGATTCAGCGATATCCATATCCGATAATACCTTTACCCTGGAAATGAGGGCGGCCATATTTTCTTTTGGTACAGTGTAATATTGCTGGAGTACCCCGTCCAGCCGGAAGCGGATTCGCACATCATCTACCCGCGGCTCAACATGGATATCACTGGCCCCGATTCTAACAGCTTCGTTTAATAGCATATCCACTGCTTCCACCGTTTCAGTGTCATCCGCAATCTCTTTGGAGACGACCCGGGATGCCTGATCACCGTCTCCCGATTCTGCCTCGGCCAGATACCGGGAAGCACTGTAATACAGGTCAATTGCCTGTTCAATTTCTTTCTCCGTGGCCAGCACCAGATTGATTTCACCACCTTCGTAATTTTGAGATAATTCATCTATTACGCTGATATCCATCGGATCAGCCGAAGCGACAGTCAGTATATTGTCGATGGCAAATAAAGGCATAACTATATGCTCCCGGGCCAATTTCTCATCCACATACCGGAGTACTTCTTCCTGAATCTTATAATTCGACAGATCCACAAAAGGCATATCCAGTTGCCCCCCCAGACTTTTAAGCAGTTGTTTTTCGGTCAGAAATCCCAGTTCAATGATTGCCTTCCCCAGATAAACACCATGATCCGATTTATACTCCAGGGCTGCATTTAGTTGATCCTCGGTAATACTTCCGGCGTCAACCAGAATCTCTCCTAATCTTTTTTTAACAGTAGCCACTCTGGTTCCTCCTACAGGACTAGTTTCAAATACCAGTGAATTATTTCAGCACCCCAGATCGTTGCCAGCAAGGTTCCCAGACTTAAAAAGGGCCCAAATGGAATCCGTTGCCCGAAAGAAACCTGACTGATTATCATCATGCTCAGTAAAATGACGGAGGCCGAAAAAAAGGCCAGTGCCGTAGCCAGTAAACCAAATTTCCAACCAATGACCAGGCCAATTAAAGCCGCGTATTTTACGTCCCCCATCCCCAGGCTCTCCTTCCTGAAAATCATTTTACCCACCACCCGGATGATAAAAAACAGGACTCCCAGTCCAACAGCACCAAACAGGTACAATTCCAGGTTAGAACTCCCCTCCTTGACCAGGGAATAAACGCCCGGAATCAACCCAATCAGCAGCAGGCCGTTAGGAATTACCTGGTAATCAATATCGATGAAGGTGATGACTACTAATAAGCACAGAAAAGCGAGGTAGAAAATGAAATCCAGCGTCAGACCAAACCGCCAGTAAGTCAGAAAGAAAATTATTCCTGTCAATGCTTCCACCAGGGGGTAACGGATCGAGATCGGCTTTTTACAGGAAGAACAACGCCCCCCCAGCAATAAATAGCTTAGCAGGGGAATATTTTCCCAGACTTTTATCGAACGGTTACAGTGAGGACAGTGAGAACGGGGTCGCACCAGCGATTCACCCCGGGGCAGGCGGTAAATACAGACGTTAAGAAAGCTCCCCACCATTAAACCAAATACAATTAGGTAAGCGGTAATCACATCTGTCTCATCAGGAGGTTAAAGTATTGATATGGTTGATCAATTCATCCATTTTGACCGGTTTTGTCATGTACAGATCGGAACCACACTGTTGGCCGATATCCTTATCTTTTTCCGTATCTTTGGCGGAAAGAATAATGATGGGAATGTGAGAATACTGATTATCGAATTTCAACAGACGGCAAACCTGAAATCCGTTAACTCCCGGTAACATTAAATCCAGGATGATCAGATCGGGGGTAGCTTCCCGGGCCAGATCAATACCGGTCATACCATCTTCAGCTGTCAGTACCTCAAATCCGGAGCGTTCCAGTGCCATCCTTATCGGTTCAACGAAGAAGGGTTCGTCATCAACTATTAAAATGCGTTTTTGAGCCATGTTTTGCTACCTTTAATCCTCTGATAATTCAATTACCTGGGTTGTAGTATGTTTCTCCTGGGAACGGATTTGTAGTTTTAAATCGGTGGGGCGATCAGCATAGCGAATGGCCGTATCTTCGGAAATGCGCCCTTCCTGGAACAATTTTAATAAGGCCTGATCAAATAGTTGCATTCCATCCGTGGTAGATTCTTCGATGGTATGTCGTAACAATTCAATATCGCCTTTGCCGATCAGATCCCGTACCCGGGCAGTAGTTAACAACAGCTCCATGGCTGCCACCCGATTCCCATCCAATGTCGGTACCAGTCGTTGGGCAATAACGGCCTGAAGATTCGAACTGAGCTGAGCCCGGGCCATTTCCGCCTGAGCCCGGTCAAAAAAGCTCATGACCCTTTCGATGCATTGGGAGGCATTGGTGGCGTGGAGCGTACTGAGGACCAGGTGACCGGTTTCAGCAAAATTCAAGGCCGCCGACATGGTGGATTGATCCCGGACCTCCCCGATTAATAATAAAGAGGGTGCCTCCCTCAAAGCGCTCTTTAAAGCATGTTCATAGGAGCTGGAATCCACCCCGATTTCACGCTGATTTACAAGACTTTTCTTGTGCTGGTGCAGAAATTCAATCGGATCTTCCAGCGTCAAAATATGGCCTGCCAGACGACTATTACGATGATCAATCATAGCTGCCAGGGTAGTAGTTTTCCCTGACCCGGTGGAACCAACCACCAGAATCAGACCCTGTTTTTTTAACACCAGCTCCCCTAAAATCGGCGGTAGATTCAGCTGATCAAGGGATAATATCTCCGAAGTGATTCTGCGAATCACGAAAGAATCCGAATTCCGTTGACGGAAAAAATTAATCCTGAACCGCCCCACCCCCGGTAAACTGTAATTGTAATCCAATTCCAGGTTACGTTCAAATTTCTCCATCTGCTCTTTGGTCAACATTCCCTGTTTCAACTCGTTGAGAATTTCAGGGGTGATTTTTTCTTTCTCAATGGGATAATTCTTTCCATTGATCATCAACATTGGGAATGTTCCCAGGGAAACAAATAAATCAGAAGCTTCCGATTCGATCATAACCTTTAATAAATCTTCTATCTGGTACATTGTTCTAATCAATCAGTTGGAATTTGTTTTGCGAATTCTTCCGGATTAGCAACCGCTTCAATGGCATCTTTGTGGGTAATCAGATCCTCTTTCAACAGCCTCAGGAGTGATTGTTCCATTGTAGTCATCCCTACCTTGGAATTGGTTTGTAAAACGGAAGGTAGTTGGTAAGTTTTATTCTCCCGGATTAGATTTGCCACTGCTGGTGTTCCGATCAGGACTTCAAAAGCGGCCACCCGACCCCCGCCCTGCTTGGGTAACAACACCTGGGACAGAACCCCAATGATGGATTCACTGATCATAGTCCTGATCTGATTCTGCTGGCCGGGAGGAAACTGGTCAATAATTCGATCGAGTGTTTTTGTGGAATTGATGGTGTGGAGCGTTCCGAATACTAAATGACCGGTTTCGGCGGCTGTAATCGCCAGTGAAGTTGTTTCCAGATCCCGCATCTCACCCACTACAATTACGTCAGGATCTTCCCGCAGGGCGCTGCGCAGAGCAGCCGCATAAGAATGGGTATTGGTACCCACTTCCCGGTGGTTAACTAATGATTTTTTACTGGTGTGAACAAACTCCACCGGATCCTCAACGGTAATGATGTGTTTCCTGCGGTTGCTGTTAATATAGTCAACCAGGGTGCTCAGGCTGGTGGATTTGCCGCTTCCGGTCGGGCCGGTAACCAGAATCAGACCCTTATCCCGTAGAACCAGTTCCTTAAAAATGGACGGCAGACCCAATTCCTCAATGGAAAAAAGACGTTCAGAAATTCGCCGGAAGACTGCCGTGTCCCCGTAATAACCTTTAAATACGTTAACCCGGAAACGCCCTACCCCCGGAAATTCACAGGAGAAATCAATCTCCAGTTCTTCTTCGTATATTTTCCGCTGTTCGTCCCGCATAATATCATAGACCAGAATATGCACATCCTCCGGCTGGAGGGAATTCAATTTCATCCGTCGTATTTCACCATCAATCCGGACAATGGGAGCAGAATAGGGACTTAAATGCAAATCAGAAGCATTTTTTTCTTCCATGAAACTCAATAAATCGTATATCTCCATACTGCTTCCGTTCTGCTCCTAGTTTAATTCCACGATTGCTGGTGTAATAAAGATCAGCAATTCCCGCTGTTCCGTCTTGGTAGTTGAATGCCTGAAAAAACCTTTAATCAGCGGAATATTCCCCAGAACCGGGACTTTGGACTGGGATTCGATTTGCTGATCGAAAATTAATCCGCCGATCAGTAATGTTTCATTGTTTGTCACCATGATCTGTGTATTGGCCGATCGTTCCGATATAACCGGCCGGTCGGCATCGGGACCGGCCATCCCCACCAGGGCCTGGACAGTAGTGTTAATGGTCATGGAAATAAATCGATCTTCATTTATACGCGGTTGGACACTCAATTCAATATTCACTTCTTCATCCTGGAAAGTAGGCGGCTGAGTGCCCGCCAGACCGCCTTCAGTGCTGGGGACCAGGATCGGATAGGAGGTTCCAACCGAAACCGTGGCCAAGGTATTATCAAAAGTAGTGACCTGTGGTTCCTGAATCAAGCGGGTATCATCGTCGGTTGACAATATTTCCAGCAGACTGGTAAACATGGGCAAACTCAACGTGGCAATTTTCAGACTATTATTACCGAATTTCAGTCCACCACCCAACTCCATGGCGTCCTGAGCAGTCCCGCTGGTGGAGGCATCCCGGGGCGTCAGTCCAGATAAAGTACTGCGCATATTCCAGTTAATTCCCAGTCGCTCATCCAGACTTAATTTAGTTTCGACAAATTTAACTGCAATATTGATCTGGGGAATGCGTTTGTCCAGTTTATAAATCACTTCTTCAATCCGGTCAAAATTCCAGTAAACATCTGTCACTAACAAGTGATCAGCCGTCGTGATTCCCAGTCCACCCCCGGCACCACCGACACCGCCTACACCGCCGGCACCACCAACACCACCAACGGCACCGGCACCGCCAACACCGGCGCCGCCTATGCCGCCACCACCAAGACCGCCTACCAGGCCACCCAGACCACCCAGACCTCCTGTTGCGCCCCCTCCTGCCGCTCCTGCTCCCCCGGCGCCACCACCAATACCACCGCCGCCTACAAAGCCGCCTTTGGACACCGGTGAAAATACCTGCAGTTTCCCCTTGGTAGTCAGTACATTAATAATTGCCGTACTGACAGCGCTGGCATCCACATACTCCAGCTTATATACCCGCGTTTCCAGTTCTCCGCTCATTTCAAAATCAGAGGGTTTAACAACTACAATATTCTCCTGGAGGAACCAGTCATAGCCGTTTACCTTTAAAATTGCGTCCAGCGCCGCTCCCAGCGTCACATCATTCAGGGTAACGGTCACTTTTCCTTTCACATCATCACTGGCGATGACATTTAGATTATTCTGAACTGCCAGCAACCGTAATATCTCCTGCAAATCGGCATCTCTGAAATTCAGGGACACGGTGGTCTCAAACATGGAAATCCGTCGGGCCTTGGTGCGGCGTTTTACATCCTCTTTTTTGGGTTCCCAGACTATGGTCACCTTATTGCCTTCAGGGGCTTCAATCCGGTATTCCGGTAAAACTGAAAATTCCAGCGTAACTTCGGTATAACCGGGATCAATTCTCCGCTCGGCAGCATCAATACGGTATAAAGGCGGCAGACTGATATGTTTAGAATAATACTTTTGGGCAAATGTTGCCCTGGGGAATTTCACTTTCAATTGGGGCGGTGACTGGGTTACAATTTCTTCATATTCAATACTCTCGGAGAGAAAAATAATGACCCCCATCTCCGTTTTACCTTCAAAGGTGGTAATTTTTTCAACCTCTTGAGCCGCTCCAGTGACCAGACCTAACCAATACAGGCTGCAAAATAAAATGAATTTTTTCACATCATAGCTCAATTATTAAGGGTTAATCTGATTGTCTTTTTACCCTGCACCAGAATGGCATAATTAAAGGCGATTTTCTCCACCGTGTAGCCCCCGATTGACTGTCCTTCAGTGATCGGTTCCCCGTTAATAATGGCATATCCGGTATTCCCATGCCAGGAGATACCGGAGATTTCGAATCCGGAAGCAGAAGCCGGATTATCACTGCCAAATAATTGATTTAACAGACCTTTCGAATCTTCCTGCAGGGAATCCGGAGGGGCATAGTAAAAGGGGTCTTCTTTCCACTCCCCGTCCCAGACAATCTCTACCGCTGCCAGTTGGGTGTAATCCTGATCCTCTTCAATGATATCTTCCACGGGATTTTTCTCCGGAACTGCAGCCAATTTCTGGACACCCTCTACGATCGCCTCGGTTGAAAAAACCCCCCGATCAATCAGGTAGTAGGCCAGTACCACCACCAGAACACCCAGTAATACAATTTGTCTTTTTTCCAGTTTCTTCATGGCTAAATCTTCACGTCATCCAGGAATACATAGGTATATAACATTAATTCACACGCCAGGATACCTCCTTCATTCAGGTCCGTGTCCAGGGAAACCCGGGCAATGTTGACGGTGGCCGGAATAGCAGTCACTTCTTCCAGGAATTTTCCCAGGGTCAGATAATCACCCATAATCCGCATTTGAATGGGATAGCGCTCAATATGTTTTTCAGTGAAGTTCAGATTAGTTTTTATCGCCGGGAAAGTGTCGTCCAACAGGGGAGAAAGTGTAATGACTTTAACATTTTGAGTTTCTGCGATGCGGCGAATTTCTTCCAGTACCGTCACAAAAGAATCGCGGTTGGAGACCACATTTCTCAGGGTATCAAAATCACTCTCAATTTTATCAAACCGTTCTTTGATCACATCGTAACTTTCGGTGATTTGAGCAATCTCTTCAAATTTTCCGTCCAGTTTCTCCAGTTGGGCTTCTTTCTCGCTGATTTCATTTCCAATGACATAAACACTGTACCATCCCCACCAGCCGGCGGCAAGAATAATCAGGGCAATTAAACCTAAAAATATGGTTTTATTATGCATTACTTATCAGAATCGCAGTGAAAGGTTGAAAAACAATTTTCCTTCTTCCGGCCTGCTCATATCATCCATAATCATGTCCACTTTGCGAATGAAGGATAATGTCTCCAGTTTCATTCGGTAATTGGTTAAATGGATATCCGCTACGGATGGGTCAGCCTGGACAAAGCCCCGAATAGCCATTTTATTCCCGTAGCTTTGATTCTTATCGGATTCACCGGAGATAACTTCCCTGGTAAAAGCCAGGGAAGTCAATTTAATATTTTCCGGGGCCAAAGTAGAAAAAAGTTTCAACAGTTTTAACTGGTTGTCCGAATGAATCCGGTCATTCTTCAAATAGGTCCGGTAATTATTTAAAATACCGATATCGCCGATAATTTTAAAATATTCATTAACCCGGCCGGAAACATTATTCCACTGATTGGTGCGCATTTCAATATTTTTACTTAGATCTTTCAATTCTCCATTGGCCATAAAAGCAGTTAAACTGAAATAAGGGATAAAGAACAAGGCCAGCACCATGGCCACCTTGGAAAGGAAAATATACTTGTAATTACCCAGGAGTTTCTTCGGCAGCAGGTTAATTTTCTCTGAGTTTTTAGTGGCTAAGGCAAAATTCAGGGAATAGTCGAGGACTGATCTATCGGGCTGAAGGGCAATTTCTTCAGACACATAACGCCCAACCCGGACGGGATTCAATAATCCAACTTTGGTATTCAGGTTCAGTCCCAGCGTTTTTACCAGATTCGGAAATGTAGCACCGATACCGCAGAATAGTAACTCCTGCCAGTCAAGGGCTGAATTTTCTTTCTTGAAATAATTGAGTGACCGTTCCAGCTCCCGGGTGATCCGTTCCACAACGGGACGCAGGAAAATGGATATTTTATACAGGCTGATCTTGGTCCCTTTGATTACTCCTGCTTTCTGGTCGGGAATTCCGTAATCCCGTAAAAATTCTTTTGCCATCTGGTTATCTATCCGGATTGCTTCGTCCCCTAAAACAATCCGCTGCATGGCAGCAGTATGAAAATCCTCGCCCCCCACCGAAATTTCACGGTTGAATACCAGTTTATGGTCCTTCACGACTGCCAGCGTAGTCACCTTAGCACCGATGTGGATTAAAACATAACAGCCTTCTTTCCGATCCGGGTAATTATGAACAAATAACCGCCATAACAGGATTGGTATAGTAGATACCAGCCTCAACTTCAAATCACTTTTATGAAACAGTGTAACTTCTTTTTTCAGGGTGGATTCGTCTTTCAAACCAATAACAATATTCCGCTTGGTGGCGTCTTCAGCGCCGGTCAATACCTCCCAGTCCAGAACATTAGTATCGGGATTATAACCCATATTTTTCTTAGCGTTCCACTCCACCAGATCCTTCAACTCACTGTCCTTTAGTTCCGGCGTCTGTAAAATATGGGTCTTGGGATTCCCCTCCTGTGAATACAGCGCTCCATAGGCGGTCTTTTTCACTTTTTTGTCAATACAGGTATCCAGGGCGTATGTAATCAGCTCGTCCATTTTTTTAATGGTTTTTTCTTCCGTTTTATAGGGGAGGTTATAATCAACCTGCTTTTCAACATCCACCTGGTTCAGATCGGACTTCAGGTACAGGAGACGTAAATAATTTTTCCCGTAATGAATAGTGACTTTGTGGCGGGATTCGTTAAACAACTGGAAAAAAGTGGAAACATAGCTGTCGATATCAAATTTCTTTTCCTCACCCTGTCCTGCCAGGGTGGAGAACAGCGATTCATCAAATTCTACCGGTGGAATTTCTTCCTCCTGAACCTGCTTTGGCTTCGGTTTGGGAGTCTGAATTTCCTTTAATAATTCCTGTGAGTGCGTTTCCTCTTGCTTACCCCGTTTTGTTTTAATCGAAGATTTTGAAATCGTCGTGCCGGAGGACTTGGGTACTTTTTTAATCAGTTCTTTAACAGTTGGTTTTGCGGCGGTTACCGGTTTTTCAGTCTTAGCCGGTTGTTCTTTGACCGGTTTTGATTCGGGTTGAACCACGGGAGTGGCTGCTTTTGGAGCCGGTTTCGGAGTAGGTTCTTTCGGGGTAACTTTTTCCGGCGCCGGCGGTGGTTTTTTAACTGCTGTTTCCTTTTCAGCCGGTTGTTCTTCATCCTCCTGGTCAGTTTTTTCACTACCCTGGATGTGCTCTAACGCTTTCAGGATGGATTTGGCCGTAGGTTCACTATCCCCGGATTCCTCTTTATCCGGTTCGGGGACAGTTTTTGCCGGTTTTTCCTCCGGAGCGGCTGCTTTTACGGCCGTTTTTTCTTCGACTTCTTTTGCTTCCTGCTCCTTCCGCTCCGCAGGGGGCGGTTTGGTTTCCGCCTGCTGAGAACGGAGCAGATCGAGCAACCGGTTCGTTGCCAGATTACTCTCTTTTTCCTTGGAGTCAGTCATTTTTTAAGTCCGCCGCTTTAAAGCGTTCAAAAGCCAGGTTAGCGTCAACGCATTTTTTATCCTGAACCATCATATCAATAATCAGGGTGTGGCAAAGTACCACCACTTTCCGGGGAAAGCCCAAAGTTTGTTCATGGATGATTTCTTTGGCTTCAGCGGTAAACAGGCTGCCATCCTTATCGCCAGCAACTGCCAGCCGATGATTGATGAACTGAATAGTATCTTCCTTTTCCATCGGTCTGATATAATATCCGAAAGCAATCCGGTCCTTGAAATTTTCATGTTTATCCAGTAAATCCTGAAATTCAGGCTGGGCAAAAATAATAACCTGAATCAGTTTCTGATCGTTGGTTTCAAAATTCAACAGCGTTCGGATAATCTCGATCTGGGGTGACCCCATTTTTTGTCCTTCATCGATCACCAGTACAATCTGCCGTTTGGAGTTCAGGGAATTATCAATCAGGAAATGTTCAATCCGGTCCATCATTTCAGCTTGATAGGTTTCGGCTCCCTTGATCCCAAATAACTTCTGGAGATAGATTAGAAATTCCTGGGTATTTTTCCAGGTGGGGTCCAGAATCAGAAAAAATTTATAATCCCGGCCAAATTCCACAAACCGTCCCAGCAGCAATCGTGAAAGGGTGGTCTTTCCAATACCCACGCCACCAATAACCACATTCAGACCGCGATTCAGGCGCAACGAGATCTCCAGCCGGTTCAGGCATTCGCCATGACTTTGGGAGTGATAGAAAAATTCAGGATCCGGGGCCATGGAAAAAGGCTCCTTCTGAAGTCCGAGGATTTCGTAGTAATTCATGGTTATGCTATATCATTTCACGATCAATTTTGAACAGTGTTAGGGATGGAATTACGTAAATAGGAATCCATTATCTGCAACAGCATATTTTCATCCACTGGTTTTTCAAGCACGTCCTCCACACCTAATTCCTTCAATTCCTGATTGAACTTCTTATTTATGTGGGCTGAAAGAACTACCACATGAATATGTTTCATCCTTTCATTGGACCGCAGGATCCGTAAAAAATCCAGCCCGTTGATTCCATTCATCACCAGGTCCAGAAGGATAATTTTGGGTTGCGAATCCTGTAAACGGGTATATCCATCAAAACCATTGGATACAACCTCGAATTTCAGGTTTTTATAATGCGTGTTTAAAGTATAAACAATCCGGTTGCCGTGACTGCTGTCATCATCAATGATCAATACATCCGGATCGTTGGAATCATCTCCAAAAAATTCAGCCTCATAAATAAAACCCTGTTTATTAATAAAACTGATGAAGGCATCCCGGGCAATCCGGTAATGACCGGAGGGCGTAGTAAAGGCCTGCAACTGACCATGTTTAATCCAGTTCTTTACCGTATTCACATCCACCTCACAGTAACGGGCAATATCCCCCGTTGTAAAATATTTTCTGGGTTTGGTCACATTAAAAACAGGGTATTCACAGTATTAATGATTTTCACAATTATCCGCAAATTAACGATCACCCTCTATAAACAGCAAGCAACTATTTACACTTTCTAAAAAACCTTCAACAAAGCAGCACCGGTCGCAATTCCGGACAATTATTTCAGGTTAACAGCTGCGGTGTGTCAACCGGGAGCGTTGCTATCCGCCAAGGATGTACCGGGCATGCCAGTTCGGCATTAATCAGATCACAAACAGCACCAGGCGCAGGACTTCGAAGTAAGATTTGGTGTTAAAAGAAATTGTTTTGTCATCAATAAGCTCACAGCGGGGGAAATAAGACGCCCGGTAAGCGTCCTTCTGGTTAACAAACCGGAGGCGCAACTTGAAGGTGGAAGGCAGTTCCAGCAGACAATCCTTCAGATTTCCTGACACTGCCGCCTGGGCGGCGACTTGAATCTGTTCCCGGGCTTCCGCCGGATGGAGATTCACCGTCGAATCCCCGAAGCCTGTTTTTACCGCCACCGTCGAGATCCGGGGATTCAGTTCCTGTACTTCCCGGGTCAATGCTTCATCCCCGGTTACCAGGGCGATCGGCACTTTCAAGGCGGCCGCCCAATAGCCGAATAACAGGAATTCTGAGGTTTCCCGGTCATTGATCCACAACCGTTCCACTTTGGAGGAACTCATAGTATGGGCCAGGGGATTCCCGCCACAGCCCGCTCGGGAGTGATAACCGATGAATATCAGGGCGTCAAAGGAATCGTCCAATTCCTGGACCATGGAAGCGGGATGACCACTCC
>JBHHUS010000091.1:0-3829 GCA_046861615.1 Fidelibacterota bacterium | reverse complement strand
AGGGCGTCAAAGGAATCGTCCAATTCCTGGACCATGGAAGCGGGATGACCACTCCACCCCCGGATAAGGCGCGTATGCCGGGGCAGATCCGCAGGAAGAATATTCCGTCCGGAAGCATGGGCATCCTTCACCCAGATTTCATGGGCTCCGGCTTTAAGACCGCCCTTGCAGGCGGCCGTCACTTCCGCCCCCATCTGTTTCCGGTGAACGGGATAATCCAGGTGTGAACGGGTCACTTCGTCCCAGTGGTTCACACCGGTAATCCCTTCCATATCGGCGCTGATGTAGATTTTCATTATAACTCCTTCGGGGAAGGTGGATGCAATCCCGACTCCCCGGTAAATTTAATTAAATAACCCGATATCTTAGTAATCACCGCGACTAAATTCATTACACCAGAATCGTGCCGGTGGCGGGTTTCGTTTGGACAATGGTCTCAATCTGTTCAATCAACTCTGTAGTAAACCGGTCCAGATAAGCTAATGTTTCCAGGTTTTGTCTTAATTGCTCCGGCCGGGAAGCGCCCAGAATGACGGTACTGACATGGGGATTCTGGACGCACCAACCCAGGGACAGGTTTACCAGGGGAATGCCTACTTCCTGTGCCAGTTGATCAAGCTTTTTTACTTTTTCCAGCCGTGCTTTACCTTCCGGTGACTGGAACTGTTTCCGTAACCATTCATAACCGGGCACATTCACCCGGGATTGTTTTGGAATTCCCCGATTGTATTTCCCCGTCAATAGTCCCGAGGCCAGGGGCGACCAGGTAGTGGTACCCAGACCTTCATAATGAAACAGTTCCAGATATTCTTTTTCCACTTTATCCCGGGTAAACAAATTGTATTCCGGTTGCTCCATGGTTGGGGGCGTAAGTCCATATTGTCTGGCGATATCAATTGCGGCCTGAATTTGAGGCGCCTCCCATTCAGACGTCCCCCAGTAGAGGATTTTGCCCTGGTTGATGAGCGTCTGCATAGCCCGGATAGTTTCTTCCAGAGGCGTATCAGGATCAGGGCGGTGACAGTAGTACAAATCCAGGTAATCTACCTGCAATCGTCGCAGAGCACCGTGGCAGGCTTCCACCACGTGTTTAAAACTGAGACCCCTCTGAGTCGGTTTGTCACCCCCCATGAGGACCTTGCTGGAGAGGCAGAACGAATCCCGGGAAAATCCCAGCTTTTTCAGGGCATTTCCCATAATGATCTCCGCTTGTCCCGCCGCATACACTTCCGCATTGTCAAAAAAATTGACGCCCGCATCGTAGGCGATTTTCAACAACTCCGCCGCCCGGGTCGCATCCACCTGATTTCCAAAAGTGACCCAGGAGCCGTAGGAAAACAGACTCAGTTTCAGACCGGCCTTCCCCAGGTTGCGGTAGGGCATTGAAGTCATGGAGTGGTCGTTCCGCCCGCCACCAGCGTTTCACTGACGTCCCATAACCGCCGGATGGCTTCCTGATCATAGGAAGCTTTAGAACTGGGAACGGCTTTCTTTTTCTCAAAATATTTACCGCTGACGCCCTCCACCTCCGGCGATGAAGCTAAATAAATACTGGTTTCCGCCCCTTTGGCCATGCTAATGGCTGCCAGTCGCTTGGCCATTTTCAAACCCGCCCTGAACAGACCTTTATTATTGTCGCCAAAACCGGTTCGGACAAATCCCGGGTGGAGACAATTGGCCGTTACGGAACCATGATCCAACTGTTCCGCCAGGCGGTAGGTGAACATGATATTGGCCAGCTTGGAACGCTGGTAGGCTTTCCAGCCGGAAAAGTTTTTTTCACCGTTGAGATTTTCAAAATCCATTTCAACACCCTTATGGGCATCGGAGGCCACATTAACAATCCGTCCCCGGGGAGCTGCCTGCACCAGCGGTAACAACTCCCGCGTCAACAGAAAATAATTCAGATGGTTCAAAGCAAAGGTGCGTTCAAAACCCTCGTCTGTTAATTCGAAGGCACTGAAAAAAGCGCCGGCATTATTAAGCAATACATCAATATGATCATACTGCTGCCGGATGATTTCCGCCACGCGTCGGATCGCTTTCAACAGCGAGAGATCAGCCTGGAAAAAGTCCACCTGTTCAGTCCCCGTCTGCTCAATAATTTCCTGCTTCACCTGTTCACCTTTAGTCTGGTTCCGGCTCACCAGGACTATCCGGGCTCCCATCCCGGCCAGGGCGGTAGCAGCCACTTTTCCGATTCCATTGGTGCTGCCGGTGATGACACAGATTTTACCTTCCATTATTATTTCCCTTTAGTTAAATATATCCATGAACACAAATAATCAGGTCGTGAATTTACACTTTTCCGGCAGGTATGGCAGTTTCTTACTTTACAGCCCGTTACTTTTGAAAGTGACGGGCTGTTTTCTTTTAATCCCGCATCCAGGCGAGATCAGGAACATACTAAAATCGCCGGATTAACTGATATGTTCAGGTCGTTAAGTTATGTTTCCCGACTATTGCAGGGAGACATTCTCAAACATCAGATGGAGAAAACCATATCCTGTCCCCGGGACTTTATCCATATTTCCGGGTTTATTGGTTGGTGGTAAGATAATGTGCATTTCGATCATACGGGAACTATGGTCGGTTGCGTTGGTGGTCGTACTGGTTATCAGCGTTAAATCAGCAGTTCTCGCCCGGGAAGCAACCATGACATGAATTATCCGATTGGCGGCAATGACATTGCCGTCACCATCTTTCAGATCAACAATGCCCCACAGGGTAACGTACGAAAGCATCTTGGGCATTAGACCAGTGCCGATACCAGTATCCCCGTGCATCCCCTGGTTAAAGCCCACACCACCAAAGAAGGTGTGACCACTTTCCGGAATATCTTCCGGTTATATTGAATCGGCTATTTAGACAGACTCCGGATATGGGCGACAGTCAATTCAATATTTTTACCGATTAATTCCAGACAGGCTTCCTTAAATACCGCCGGATCGGCAACAATTGAATAGGTGTTATCATCAATCTGCTCGCCTCCGGTCACCCAATCCTTGTCCACGCTCCACACCTGTTTATTTCTTAACATTCCAGATTTGGATTTGGAGGAGACCCAGGAAGATCCTGAACCAAGGGTGATTAAAGGCAAAGCTTCAACCTGGACACTGGTGGTAACCTTATCCCACGAGTACTCTTTCGCCTTTTCAGTTTTGTAGGTTGAAAAATTAATCGTGAAAGTGTGAATAATAAGGGCCTTTTTAAGCTTCGACTGCATCTTATAAAGGTACAAACCAGATTTTGCCGAATAAATCGGTCCATCATGGGCTGTAAAAATTTTCAAATGGGTCGTTCCGCTGGAGGCAAGAAGCGCGGGGATTTTAGTTTCGACTTTTCTGGGCGCCGAAATTTTAATCATTTTCTGAAAGCCCTTGTTACCATCCAATGCGCTGTAGGGAACGACAGTAAATCCGGCTGCTTTCAACTGGTCTTCATACATTGCCTCAGCCTGGTCAGTAATTTCCTGCATCACTTCGTCACTTACACCTTTTAAGATAACCGTAACCTCGGCCTTGGGGCCACCATGAATGGCGGCTTTTTCATAGCGCGCTTTATAGGTTGCCCGGGTGGCAAAATTCACCTGGATGAAAGCAGGTAAAAACGCCTTTTCCTTTTTAACAAATTTCGTTTTTATATCGTCGAAAATTGCCTTTGAGTTTTCCGGGAGATCATTGATATTAACCACACCTTCAGCTCCTCCACTTCTTTGGGCAAACACTACTCCGAAGCAGAATAACACAATTACTGCAAATGATTTTTTCATCGGTTTCCCTCCTTCATGGTTGCGATTGAAAGACAGGTACTTATCCGGAAATAAGTT
>JBHHUS010000090.1:0-3882 GCA_046861615.1 Fidelibacterota bacterium | reverse complement strand
TTGGTTTCACCCAGACCTGCGAAACCTGTCACCAGCAGACCGATACCTGGCAGGGGGCCCAATTTGACCATCAGGGCATTGTCTCCGATTGCGTGAACTGTCATCTGGGGAATTACAACACCACCACGAAGCCGGATCACCAGGCCATCAGTCTTGATACCAATTGTGAAACCTGCCACGTTTCAACCACCGATTGGACGGACGTGAACTTAAGCCACCTGTTCCCGATCAATCCCAGTCCCCACCAGAATGACCGCTCTGAAACCTGTGCCAGTTGCCATTTGAATCCCTATGGTCCACCCACCTTCTCCTGCACTCTCAGTCCCTGCCATCAGGGTGTCGCCGGCGAACACTCGGAGGGGGGGACCTGGAAGTCCTGTACGATCAACGGTGTTACTGTGACCTTCAATCCCAATGCTGCCGATGACCCCCAGTGTGTTCAGTGCCATCCCAATGGGAGTGAGCACGATTGCGGTGGTAGTGAAGGAGGAGGCGACGGCGACCGGATCCAACAACTGGACTGGCGGGATCGGCTTCGGTTCGGCCCTCTGGAGGTGCCCCAATGATCTTGTCCACTTTACTGGCAGGATTCCTGACACTGGCGGCGGCGGATACATTGACGGAAATTCCCTGTGACCAATGCCATACCCCCCGGGACTGGATGCCCCTGGCTTCTCCAGTAAAGTTTAACCATGATGCCACAAACTTTCCCCTGACAGGCCAACATCGAACGGCAGAGTGTATTCAGTGTCATGAAGGTCCCCGGATCGAAGATATTCATCGGTTCGATCGTGTGGAAACGGAGTGCCAGTTCTGTCACATGGACATTCATTCCGGGGATTTTAATCTGGATTGCAGTACGTGTCACAGTACCCGGTCCTGGGATATGGCCAACTGGCGGGAGAAACACAGTCGGACCATGTTCCCTCTGGAGGGAATTCATGCGCAACTGGCTTGCGAGGACTGCCACGGAGTAAAGACAACCGCTTTTTCAGGTGTACTCACCACCGAATGTGCCGCCTGTCATTACCAGAATTTCAGCCGGGCAGTGGATGAAGCGGAACACGGGAGCAATGATAATTGCATTCTTTGTCACAACACCCGGGCGTTTGTACCGGCGGACATGTCCCATCACGACCTGCTCTTTCCCATCTATACAGGCAGTCACCGGGGAACCTGGAGCAGTTGTGAAACTGAATGTCACATCAATCCGGATGATTACACCGAATTTTCCTGTGGGTTAAATGGTGTCTGTCATGAACACGATCAGTCCAGAATGGACCGGAAACATTTGGGAGAAGTGGGTGGCTATCAATATATCAGTCAAAAATGCTACAACTGCCACGCGGGAGGTTCAGGTGGTGATTAAAAAGTTCAGTTTACTCTATGTTTTGGTTCTGGTTTCGCTCCTGGTTGGTCAGGGGTTGGTTCATTCGGAAGGTAAAATTACATACCTGACGGCTGACCGGGTGTATTGTGATCTGGGAAGTAACAGTGGTGCGGCCGTGGGAGATACAATGACCGTTTTTCGCCGGGATCAGGAGTTAGGTCTGATCGTAGTGACCAATGTAGCCCGGAAATCGGCTGTGTGTCTGTCGCTGGTTCCAACCTCAATTTTTCAACTGGGAGACCGGGTAGTGCTGGATAAAACCAGTCTTCCGGAACCGGTGGTGCCTGAAGAAGTGGCAGCAAAACCGCAACCGGCAGCTCCTAAGAAGCATACTTCCCTTTGGACTCAGAGCGGCAATATCAGTTTCCGTTACACCTCCAGTCAATTTTCAGATAAAACCGCCGATAACCGGGGGATTGGAAGTTTCAACTACCGCTTGCGCTCCGGCGGACTGCTCCGGGCAACTTTCTGGCTTTACGGCCGCAGTAATACCATTGATAATAGTTTCAGTCTTTACCAGGCTCGCATGACCCTGGGCCGGGCCGGGAGCCGGTTCTATCTCCAGGCTGGTCGTGTCTTTGCCCCGGAATTAGCGGGAATTGGCTCCACCGACGGGATACTCCTCAGCTCCCGGGTTAAATCCAATCTATCGGTGGGTGTTCTGGCGGGGGTACAACCGGACCCAAAAACACTGGCCTTTGACCCCAATCTGAAAAAAGCCGGTGGATATGTGTATTTGAATAAACGTACTGACAATACCCGCACAACCGCCAACCTGGCCCTGGTGGGGCAATATGCCGGCAGTAAAACCGATCGTGAATTCATCTACTGGTCCTGGCGTCGGGAACGGAAAAGCCGACTTTCACTGTCGCTGAATCAAACGGTGGATGTGTATCGCCATGGCAAGGTCCGGAATCGCAATCAGTTTACACCCACTTCCAGTCAGCTTTCATTACGTTTCCGGCCCTTTAACAGCCTGACGCTCCAGACCCGCTATACTGGGAGGCGACAAGTGGTGTACCAGAAAACCGGAGCCGTAATTCCCGACTCTCTTTTTAAGGATGAACTCCGCTCCGGCCTTTATACTTCGGTCCGCTGGTCCAATGCTAAGGCAGGTTCTTTTCAACTGGGTGCCAACATCCGAACCCAGAAGTCGGAATACCGCCCGGCAATCCTTGTGGCTCTGGACTACCGTTCACCCCAGAAGCGTAATAATAGTTCCTACTCCATCGGTACCAGTTTACTGCGGAACGATTTATTAACCGGTTTGCGGGCGGAATTCGGTTACTGGCAACAGCTTGCTCCCGGTTACTACTTCAATGTCGATTATGATCTTTACAGCTACGGTTACGGGAATAAAATAGCTGACTATATCCAGCATCACCTGTCAGCAAGCGTGAACCGGCGCTTTTTCGCCCGTCTGAATCTCTCTCTGTCGGGAGACTACACCTACGACCGTGCTTACCAGATTTTTTACTTTTATGCTGGCGTGAATTACCGCTTGTAAATCCCGGGGATGATTTTTCCGGTTAACCTAGTGGTGACCGTGCTGCTCCGGTTTTAAGCCAATGATCATCAATACGATTCCGGCAATGATCAGAAAACCACCGCTTAAATAGTTCAGCAACATTAATACTACCCCAAGTACTAACAGAATAAATCCAACCTGTTTCATTTTCACCTCCCATGATGATCTAGAGGGAAGTCGGGAAAACGTTAAAATTCAATCGTGTATCCTAATCCGGTAGTTCCGACTCAACCATCTTATGAGCCCCCGGCTTTCCATTCGTTGACTCAAAAAATAACGCCCCTTTAGGATGATGGCAATACAAAAGATTTCGGCCTCCTTTCGCCGGAATAATTATATTACTGGTTTTTGTTGTGTCATTTTCTGATAATTCTGGAATAGTTTCCACCCGGATTGACGGTTTCCGGCTCCGGGTTAACCCGGAGCAAACGTTACAAATTCGGGGATCAGTAATGAAAAAAATATTTATCATGACCGTTGTTGTAATGTCGGTGATCTATTCGCAGAATAACCCCGATCTTCAACAACTGGCCCGGGAATATTTTCAGTGGCGGACTGCAACCCAGCCGGTGACGCCCGACGATGTTCCCCGGGTTGCCCGAACGGATGGCTGGGTGCCGGATTTTTCCCCGGCAGCCCTCCGTGATTATCGGCAACAGTATCAACAATTCCGGTCGGCCCTGGCCTCCATTCCTCAAACCGGGTGGACCCGCAGTGACAGTGTGGATTATTTATTGTTGCGCTCAGCGATTGAACGGGTTAACTGGGAATTGAATGTCCTGAATTTGCCGGGCACTCACCCTGAATTTTATGTTCAACAGACTCTGGGCAGTGTATTTGACCTGTTGATTATTTCTTCAACCTTCACCGAACAAAGAATCGATAATCTGATCCGGCGGTTAAATGCTGTTCCGGGTACCCTGGATGCCGCCCGTGGGAATTTAACTGATCCCGTTCAACCGTT
>JBHHUS010000089.1:0-3923 GCA_046861615.1 Fidelibacterota bacterium | reverse complement strand
GTAACACCAATGGATAACAGTTCTCCTACACCTTTATTGTCCAGGCTTTGAAACGGATCATGTTCCAGGATATGCTGCCGGAGGTACTCCGGCAGGAAGGTACCAATGTCATCCCGGCTGAAACCGTAGGTGGTCTGGGTCAGGTCATTGGTGCCAAAACTGAAAAATTCAGCTTTTTGGGCGATCTCATCGGCAGTCAGGCAGGCCCGGGGAAGTTCGATCATGGTTCCCACCAGATAATTAAAGGTAATATGCTGTTCCTCCATGACCTCCCTGGCCACCGCCCGGATTAAATTATCCTGATGTTCAAATTCCGTTACCGTTCCCACCAGTGGAATCATGACCTCGGGGTGAACCTTAACCCCTTCTTTGGTCAGTTCAGCCACGGCTTCAAAAATGGACCGGGCCTGCATTTCGGTAATTTCAGGATAGGCAATTCCCAGACGACAACCCCGGTGACCCAGCATGGGGTTGAATTCGTGAAGGTTCGCCATCCGTGTCCGGATTTTGTCTGCAGTGACATTTAATTCCTGGGCTAGGGATTCGATCTGGTGGTCATCCAGTGCTAAAAATTCGTGCAGGGGCGGATCCAGTAGTCGGATGGTAACTGGTAAATCATGCATGGCCGCCAGGATGCCCTTAAAATCCTCTCGCTGGTAAGGCAGGAGTTCAATGACGGCGGCTCGCCGGCCTTCCACAGATTCGGTCAGGATCATTTTGCGCATGGCCATGATACGCTTGGGGTCGAAAAACATGTGTTCCGTTCGGCAAAGTCCGATTCCCTCGGCGCCGAATGTGCGGGCCTGTTGAGCATCCTCCGGGCGATCGGCGTTGGTTCGTACTTTTAGGGTTCGAATCTCGTCCGCCCATTTCATCAGTTCCCGGTAGTAACGGTTGGAATCCGGATCGGCCGCTTTCAGGGTGATCTGCCCCTGATAGACGTTTCCCCTTGAACCATTCATGGAGATCCAGTCCCCTTCTTTTAATACGATTCCATCCGCTTCCACTGTTTTTTGGGCCAGATTAATATTTAAATGACTGCAGCCGACGATACAACATTTCCCCCAGCCCCGGGCCACCAATGCGGCATGGGAGGTCATGCCGCCTTTAGTGGTCAGAATGGCTTCTGCGGCGTGCATACCATGGACGTCCTCCGGGGATGTCTCTTCCCTGACCATGATCACCTTTTTACCCTTTTTAGCCCAGGCCTCCGCATCATCCGCGGTGAATACAATTTGGCCAATCCCGCCACCGGGACCAGCGGGTAATCCACTGGCAAACACTGAAGTGGCACTTTCTTCCTCCGGGTCCAACATGGGGTGTAACAGCTCATCAATTTGATCGGGGTGGACACGGAGTACCGCCTCCTGTTCTTCAATTAGATCCTCATGAACCATGTCCACAGCCATTTTTACCGCTGCGGGACCGTTGCGTTTACCTGTCCTGGTCTGGAGCATCCACAGTTTCCCGTTTTCCACAGTAAATTCGATATCCTGCATGTCCCGGTAATGCGTTTCCAGTTTGGTCCGGATGCGATCGAGTTCCTGGTACACCTCCGGGAGGAACGCTTCCAGGGATTCCAGTTCTTCCGAACCTTCCGATCGAGTGGCTTCGTTCAGGGGGTGGGGTGTGCGGATACCGGCAACCACATCTTCTCCCTGGGCATTCTGCAGCCATTCGCCGTAAAAACGGCTGTCTCCTGTAGCCGGATTGCGGGTAAAGGCCACGCCCGTGGCGGAGGTTCTACCGGTATTCCCAAATACCATCGCCTGGACAGTTACGGCGGTACCCCACTCATCGGGTATGCCTTCGATCTGACGATAATTTTTTGCCCGTTTCCCATTCCAGCTTTGAAAAACAGCTTTGACCGCACCCCAGAGCTGAGCCTGAGAGTCGTCGGGGAAATCCGCTCCCAGAACGGCGCTGATCAGGGATTTGAATTCTTCCGTCAAAACTTGCCAGTCCTCAGCTGTCAGTTCCACATCATTGTTGTAACCTTGGTCCTGCTTGTATTTATCCAACAGTGTTTCCATTTGCTGACGAATGCCCTCCCCTTCTGTGGGCTCAATCCCGGCAGCTTTTTCCATGACCACATCAGCATACATCATAATTAACCGGCGGTAAGCGTCGTAAACAAAACGGGGATTCCCCGTTTTGGCAATCAGACCAGCCACTGTTTTGGAAGTAAGACCGACATTTAATACTGTTTCCATCATACCGGGCATGGATTGACGGGCTCCCGAGCGGACGGAAACCAGTAACGGGTCCCGTTCGTCGCCGAAATGTTTTTCCATGATTGCTTCAATCTGTTTCAAGGCACCGTTTACCTGGCTCTTTAAATCTTCAGGAAAGTTGTAGTCGTTCTGATAGTAATAATTACAAACTTCAGTGGTGATGGTGAATCCGGGAGGGACAGGGATCCCCAGATTGGTCATTTCCGCCAGGTTGGCGCCTTTGCCTCCCAAAATGTTTTTCATGTCCGCCCGCCCTTCGGCGTGTCCGTGACCAAAAAAATATACTGTCTTCATAAAATTGCCTTTAACTTAGTTGGTATTAGTGAAAGTGGAATACAAGCAGTAATTCAAATCCTTTCTACATGGAATATTTATCTGCGGAAAATACAAACGAATCCTGATTGCAGGGAGCGTAGTTCTTAATCGTAACTTCAATACAATGAAACGACCAATTAAGCCGTTTGTTTTCATCGCCGGGTTCCTTCTTTTTTGTGGGTGTGAACAGGATTTTGACCCCACCACACTGAATCTTGCCGTTGCCTCCGACATCCGTGGTTTTGATCCTGCTTTAGCCACAGATATCCGTACCGGTGAAACCATGGCGCTGGTGTATGATAATCTGGTGCACTTTGGCGATCAGACGGAATTATTACCTGGATTGGCCATCAGCTGGGAGATTGATGACAGTGGAACACATTACTCCTTCCATTTGCGCCAGGATACCCAATTTCAGGATGGTGAGCGTGTTTCCGCCAGTGATGTGATCTATTCATTTCAACGGGTATTACGTCCGGAAACAGGCTCTCCTCAGACATGGTTATTTGACCGGATTGTCGGTGCCCGGGAGTTCATGCTCGGTGAAGCTGCTGCTGTCCGGGGGTTGAGAGCGCCGGACGACACAACGGTTATTATTGATCTTAGCGAACCCTTTGCGCCCTTCATTCAGTATCTGGCCATGCCCTCGGCCAGTATTATTAACTACCGCCAGGTGGAGACGGTCAAAACCGACCCGGCAGGAAGTGGCCCCTGGTTACTGGATCACTGGGAACGGGATGGTGAATTGGTGTTTGTCAGAAATGAACAGTACTGGGGTCAAAAACCGAAATTGAAGCGGTTGAAGATCCGGGTTTTGTCAGAAGTTATGGCCCGGGCAGCTGAGTTTGAGGCCGGTAATCTTGATCTGTTAGGGGTGCCGGAAATGGACCTGCGCCGTTACCAATCAAACCAGGAATGGTCCGGCCGTTTACAAGCCGTGGATGACCTGGATATTTTTTACGTGGGAATGAACTGTTCACGCCCGCCGTTTAATGATATTCGTCTCCGCCGGGCGATGAATCTCGCCCTGGATCGGGGGAAAATCCTTAAACTATTACTGAACGATGCGGGACAGTTGGCGGCGGGGCCGGTACCTCCCAGCCTCCGGAAGGGTGATTTGGAACCCTATCCTTACGATCCCCGGAAAGCCCGTGAACTGATTGTGGAAGCCGGTTACGAGGATGGCCTTTCAACGCAGTTGTGGGTTGCCGGCGGTACGGAGATGTTCCACGTTTTAGAAGCAATGCAGGCGGACTGGGCAGCTGTTGGGATCCAGGTTGAAATCCTTCGCAGTGACTGGAATGTGTTCAAAACAGCCGTACGGGAAGGAAAACCAAATTTGTATTATCTAAATTGGCAGGCTGATTACCCGGA
>JBHHUS010000088.1:0-4025 GCA_046861615.1 Fidelibacterota bacterium | reverse complement strand
TAAAATCGGATCGTTTGGGCGGCCGGAGCACCCCCACACTGTACACCACCGCCTGAGAGTCAGCCAGCGTTTCACGGACCGCACCTGTATCCTGCAGATTGCCCCGAATAATTTCCACTTTCCACGAGGGGTGTACTTTCTTCTCACTCCCGGGCCGGACCAGCATACGGACGGCATGGTCGTGCTGTAAGAGGGTCTCCACCAGATAAGAACCGGCGAAGCCGGTCCCACCAAAAACCGCTACCTCCATGCGATTTTACCCCTCATTGAATTACATGCCTCTGTGAATCCCCATTGTAACCAATTCTAACACCGGTACAATTTAAAAACGACTTAAATCAATTCAGCCAGATTCGCAGACCGGGCGCCGGAAAGCGACAGGTTAATTCCCCGGTGAGCGGGAGCTGTGCAGTTTATTGAAGAGGTGAGGGGTAAGGTAGGATCTGCAGCAGCTCCTGCTTGCGGAGAAAAGTATCAGGACCGAAATAAATATTGAAATTTCAGAAAATACTGGCGTTCCAGGGTACGACCATCCCGTAAGGCTGCCGGGGTGAAACGATCCACTTCCATATCCTGGGAAGCACCAATATAGAAAATGGTGAAAGGACTGGGCTGATAACTCAACAGGGGTTGAAAATCAAAGTCGCGGTCAAAATCATTGTATTGCCCCACCAGACGGAACGACAGGTCATGATTAAACTGATAGTTTAACTTCAGTCGGGCTACATAGCCGGAATAGTAGGTTTCGGTATGTGATAGTGCTTTCATTTCTGAATAGTTATACTCTGGCAGAATAATAAATTTATCGGTGACCTTGAACTGACCCCAGAACCAAAAGTTCCGTATGGCACCATTTTCCGGTTTATCCAGGAAACGGGTCAGCTCCCGACCGCTATTACCACCAAAGCCAAACATTAGTTTTTTACTGAATTGACTCTGAATATTAATCGACAGATTAGCCTGATTTTTAATAATCGTATCCTTAAACCGTTCAAAAGGTACGTACTGTCCATTCAAATTCACCCGGAACTGCCGGGGCAGGACTACGTTCATCCACACCCACATATTCCGGCGTTTGGTTTCCCCTTCGAAATTCCGCATTACGCTGGTACCACCACCGCCTAATACTTCACTTACAATCCTGCCGTTGGGTCGGATGTGCAGAAACGTACTCAGATAGGCCCGGCGGGTGTTATTTCGTGTAATAAAGCCATTATCCGCCCTGAAGCCGGGTGTCTTGTGATTGTAACCGGCTTCCAGCTCCCACACCTTGGTATCTCGACTGAATTCCACCTCCAACGCATTACCGCTAAACTGTTCGCCGTTAAAGGTGTAATCATGCCCACCCTTGAAGGATTCCTCTGACGCAACCAGGGAATCATTCGGTTCCGCGGTCTGGCTAAACAAGGTTTGCAGCTCCACCTGATACATGTCGTTGAATCGGTAGCGGGTATCCACACCGGCCACCGTACCGGAACCACCCTGCTCCAGTCTGCGATCAGTCACCAAGGCTCCGATAAAATTGGATTCATCCAGGGAGCGTCGATACCGGAAAATATTGGATACACTGCGTCCGGCAGTGGCAACGTATGACTGCTCTTCCGCCGGAATGATGAACGGAGAGGTTTCATCCAGGGCCGTGAGAAAAGAAAAAGCATTTTTCCCCGCCTGTCCTACCACCCGACCAGCTGCCAGAGGATTGTTGATGGAACGGGTGTAAATCGCCTGGATCCAGGTGTTGAACAGCTCACTGCCCTCATTGAAAAAAGCCCGCTTTTCCGGATAGAACAGGGCGAAAGTGGTATTCACATCAATCTGGTCTGCATCCGCCTCCACCTGGCTGAAATCCGGATTCAGAGTCAGTTCTCCGATAATGTTCGAACTAAAACCATACTTGATTCCGAGAGAGACTTCCCCGCCGGGAGTACCATTTATTAATTGCCCTTTTTCATTGAGATCACTGGCCTGACTGCCCACCAATGCCGGAAGGAATTCCACGGCTTTTTCATGTTTCAGTCCTTGCAACCCTTTTAAGTAACCCAGTTGGCACAGCCAGCAGGGGTTATTCAAATCAAGGCCGCCCCAGATGATCTGGTGGCGGATACTCCGGGGCAAACTGCGATAAAAACTAACCCGCCAATTCTGTTCTTCCCCTTTGGGAAAAGATAAACTGGAAAAAGGAATCGCCATTTCAACTTGGTAACCGTCGGCAGTAATTTTTCCCCGGGATTCATAAATAACATCAAATCCCTGATCTTCATTATTGCCGTTATTCTTCGTATCCATCTGAATACCAAACGGATTGGAAGCGATCATAATCCCGGAAGTGGCATCGCCATACGTGTCCAAAACAATTGCCACGAAATCATCACCCCAGGGTTCATCCCGTTTCTGGTAAGAGGCCCGCACTTCATTGGGATCACAAAAGGCTAAAAAAGCTACATATAAATTGTCATCATCGTAAGTGACCATTACTTGAGTATCCACAGGTGGTTTCACATTTTCACCCGGTTGGAATTCCAGGAACATGTCCGTACTAGTGGCTCCCTGCCAACCGGCATCATTCAGTTCTCCATCCACCCGAATTTCAGACTGTGTTTTGGAAATTTCCAGGATGGGATTGACTAAAATATCCAAACTGGGATTGGAAGGATTGCCCGCTGTTAACGGATCCGTTAAAATGAACGTCACCGCTGTCAAGGTCAATTTTAAATGTTTTATTCTACCCATTAGTCGAATTTATAGTGCTTGTACCTTTGACAGATGCGTTGAAAAATAGTTGTCATAAAAAAATCCGTTCAATTTGTCCGAGGGATGACAGTCTGCCAGCGGGAAAGTTCGTAGTCTCAAATGTTAATAAACGTTACCGGGAGTATGCTGTGAAAAAAGAATTCTACTTATTTTTCGGATTGTTGCTGGCAGGCTGCAATGAAACCATTTCCTCCTCCCCCCAATCCGTGGATTCTCAAGACTGGCTGATCAATCTGGAGTACGTACGCCAGGGATGTTTTGCCGGCCGGGACTGCATCCCCAGCCTGGAGGAGCCCACCAAAACCACCGTGGACGGGCCTTACCTGGACTTTCTCGATGACAGCGATCTGGTTATTGGTGTCTGGAACGGCAGTGACTATGTGGCTTATCCCCACCCTGTCATGGACTGGCATGAAATCGCCAATGAACCGGACTATTCCATCTCTTACTGCCCCCTCACCGGCAGTGCCATCCACTTCAGCGCTGACGGGGAGTTTGGTGTCTCCGGTCTGCTTTACAACAGCAACCTGATCATGTACGACCGGAAAACAGAAAGCTACTGGCCCCAGATGTTTCTGAAATCCGCCTCGGGGGAGCAAAAAGGTACAGAATTGGAATTAAAACCTTTATTGGAAACCACCTGGGGCACCTGGAAGAAACTGTTTCCCGATTCCAAAGTAGTCAACTCCCAAACCGGTTTCAACCGGCGTTACACCCGCTACCCTTATGGAGATTACAAAACCTGCAACGGACAGAATTGTCGTGATTTCATTTATTTCCCCGTGGCAACGCTGGATGAGCGCCTCCCCGCTAAAACCAGGGTTCTGGCGATCATCGCCGATGATGAACAGAGGGCCTACCCCATTTCCTATTTTCAAACCATTACCCTACTCCAGGAAGTGATCGGCGGTCAAAAGTTTACGATTGTCATCTCCGGACAGGACAATCTGGCGATTGCCTTCGCCACTGATCGGAACCTTTTCCTGGTTTCTTCTAAATTGAATTCGACCTCGTTTATGCTCCAGGACAGCGTAGGAAATCGCTGGGACATTTTAGGGCATAGTCCCGCCACAACACTGGGTGATCTACCGGCAGCTAATGCTTTTATTGCCTACTGGTTCGCTCAGGCCGCCTTTTATCCCAATACTGTCATTTACCAATGATCCTGATTCGAGTCCTGCTCCTCTTTTCTGTTTTTGTCCTCGGATCAGCCAGCGGCCAGGTGTGTTGCTCCCTCGTGGGTGCCATCGATCGTGGAGGTGGTACCTCCTTCA